>JANXZD010000525.1 GCA_025355705.1 Bacteroidota bacterium
GTAAAAAATTTCTCGATTTCTTTTCCTTCTTTGGATCATCTGCACTTGGAATGAATCATCCGAAACTGACAACTCCCGATTTTTTAGAAAAACTTGGATACGTTGCAGTGAATAAACCTTCGAATGCCGATGTCTATTCGGTTGAGATGGCGGAATTTGTGGCAACGTTTGGTGCACTAGTTCAGCCGGAGTATTTACCGTACGCTTTTTTTATTGATGGCGGTGCGCTTGCAAATGAGAACGCTATGAAAACAGCATTCGATTGGAAAGTGCGGAAGAATTTTGCAAAGGGATACACCAGTGAACGCGGACATCAAGTGATCCATTTCCGTCACTCATTTCACGGACGAAGCGGATATACAATGTCGTTAACAAATACGGATCCGACGAAAACAAATTATTTTCCAAAATTCAAATGGCCACGTGTTCATAATCCGGCAATTCATTTCCCGTTAAATGAAAAAAGTTTGTCGCAAGTGATGGAAGAAGAGAAAACAGCGATCACACAAATAAAACAGGCAATCATTAATAATCCGGATGATATTGCCGCGATCATTATTGAACCGATCCAGGCTGAAGGTGGTGATAATCATTTCCGCAAAGAATTCTTGCAACAACTCCGTACGATCTGTGATGAGAGCGAAATCCTATTGATCTTTGATGAAGTTCAAACCGGTGTTGGACTAACGGGGAAAATGTGGGCACATGAGCATTTTGTAAAACCTGATCTGATGTCGTTTGGGAAAAAGACACACATCTGCGGATTTATGGCAAGCAAACGGATCGATGATGTTCTTGAAAATGTTTTTAAAAAACCAAGCCGAATCAATTCTACATTCGGAGGCAATCTTGTGGATATGGTCCGTTCAAAACGGATATTCGAGATCATCTACGAAGATAAATTAGTGGAAAATGCGAAAGTCCAGGGTGAATTTCTTCTAAAAGAGCTGCAGGAAATGCATCACGAATTTCCAAAAGTGGTTTCAAATGCACGCGGCAAAGGGTTGATGTGTGCAATTGATATTGATACTTCGCAAAATCGAAATCAATTGATCACGAAAGCGTACGAAGAAGGTCTCATTCTTATCGGCTGCGGTGATCGTTCTATTCGATTCAGAACTCCGTTGATCATTCAGCAAGAAGAATTGAAAGAAGGGTTGGGAATCATTCGTAAAGCAATAAAAGAATTAAGCATTGGAGAGTTATAACATTAAAATTTCTTCGAGATAGATAATAGTACCGAGAAGGATAGTTTCTATGGAAACGAACGAGAACAATATCGGCAATCCGCTGGCATTGAATATGCGTATGGTGCGATCGATGCTTATTCAATTCATCAAAGATGAATTGAATAATGCAGGATTCACGAAAGCAGTGATCGGTCTTTCCGGAGGCATCGATTCTGCAGTGTCAACGTATCTTGCAGTAGAAGCTCTCGGTGCAAAAAATGTTCTTGTAGTGATGATGCCATACAAAACCAGCAGTCCGGAAAGTAAAGCAGATGCTGAAATCATAGTGAAGGATTTAGGCATTCGAAGCACATTGGTAGACATTACATCTATGGTTGAACCATTATTTGAATCTCAAAAGATTTCGGATAATCTTCGTAAAGGAAATATCATGGCGCGGCAACGAATGATCGTGTTATATGATCTTTCTCAAAAAGAACAATCGTTGGTCATCGGCACTTCGAATAAAACTGAATCAATGCTCGGCTACGGTACATTGTATGGAGATATGGCATGTGCGATCAATCCATTAGGAGATCTGTATAAAACGCATATTTGGGATCTTGCGGAAGAACTTGGTATTTCTAAAAAAATCATACAGAAAAAACCGACTGCTGATTTGTGGCAGGGACAGACAGATGAAAGTGAGTTGGGATTCAGTTATCGAGAAGCAGATCGTCTGTTGTATTTTATGGTTGATGAACGACGCACTGATGAAGAACTTGAAGGTTTGGGTTTTGCGAAATCATTCATTTTGAATGTCCGACGAAAAATTCAGATCAATCAATTCAAACGACGTCCACCGGTGGTCGCAAAGATCTCGCATCGGACAGTGAATATAGATTTTCGATATGTCCGCGATTGGGGAATTTAAATGTCTGAAGAAATCCAACGCGGTGCGTTATATGTTGTTCCGACTCCGATCGGAAATCTTGAAGATATAACACTTCGCGCACTGCATGTATTGAAACACGTTGATGTGATCGCAGCGGAAGACACACGAACAACAAAATTTTTACTCGATCATTTTGGAATTGAAAAAACACTGCTCAGTTTCTACTCTCACAATGAACAGGTTCGAGTTCCGCAAATAATCCAGCGTCTTAAGAACGGTGATTCGGTAGCTATTGTTTCTGATGCCGGTACACCAGGAATTTCCGATCCGGCATTTTCGATCATTACTGCTGCAATTGAGAATGCAATACGAATTATTCCGTTACCGGGTGCGACGGCATTCGTTCCGGTGCTTGTTGCAAGCGGTATGGCAACGCATGAATTTGTCTTTGAAGGATTTCTTCCTCATAAAAAAGGAAGAAGAACAAAACTTGAGCGATTGAAACATGAAGAACGAACGATCGTTTTATACGAATCGCCGCATCGAATCCATAAAACCCTGTCAGAACTTTTGGAGTATTGCGGTGACAGAAAAGTTGTTGTCGGAAGAGAGATGACAAAAATATTCGAAGAGCTCATTCGAGGTCATCTTTCTGTTGTTGTAAAAGATTTTTCTACCCGCATCATTAAAGGTGAATTTGTTATTGTGCTAGAAGGAAAGAATGATGCATAAATTAAAAATTAGCAATTGCATTTCAAATTCTTTGCCGTTATATTTTTTTGAAATTAAATTATCTTCAGTACAATCTATTCTGCCATCGTATCGCTACATGATCAAATTTTACAGTCTGTTGATGCTTCTGCTATTCATCTCCGAAAAAAGTTATTCTACCGGCATTGTGGACTCATTGATCTATTCGCAATCGTTCAGTGATACGACAAAGAAAGATGGAGCTCTTTCGTTTGACGTCGATCTAAAGACCGAACCGGGAAAGGTCATTCTCGCTCCGGGAAAGACAAAAAATCTTGCAGCTGGTTCCAAAATGAAAGCATATTTCGCAGGTGCTTTCCCTACGATTACGGTGAACAACGAGCAGAAACCTGATACCGCAAAAATGAATGCCGACAATCTGCACGATAAGAATTTTTTTACCATCGTTCAATTCAATCCGCCGAGCAATGTTGGTTCTCAGATCAGGATTGATCTTCGTGTTGTAAGAAAAGTTGACAGCATAGTAGTTGTTCACCTCGGAAATACCGCACTTACCGGGTTTAACTCAAGACCGCGTGCGTTCTCCTATTTCACTGGAATAGATTCAAACAGAATGTCTCTTGTCCGTCAGGTCTTTGATAATCTCGATTCTGCCCGTCATAGCGAAAAACTGTCGCTTCCCGATCCCATTCAATATATCACATTTGAATTGGACAGAATGGGCACGACGGACGCTACGGTAATCTCTGAATTTCAAATTTATGGTGAAGGATATGTTGTAGAAGGTGCGTATGTATCAAAGGTCGATTCTACAGGAAATCTTCCTGCAAACTTTGCCAATGTTTATCTCGACGGGGAAATTGAAGCGGGAACAACTGTGGCGCTGGAAATGAGAACCGGCTCAACAAAAACATATGATAGTCTAAATTGGTCACCTTGGTCTACACCGGTGACCTTTCACTCAATTATCGAAGCGACTGCAGGCGCTCAATTATTTGTAGCTGAACCGAGAAAATATTTCCAATATCGATTGACACTCGCAACGATCAATCTGTTTACCCCAAAAGTCAGCAATGTAAAATTTGTGTATCAAAATTCATTGATTGCCGATTCTGCCTCAGCAATCATTACACCGAACGATATTCCAGTTCTCTTGCCGGCAGTGTTGACGTATTCAATCAAGACAAATTTTTCTCAAACATCGCTTGGAGTTGACACAATAAAAATATCAACGCCGGGACCGTCGAATGTTCGTAGCGTTGCTGTGAATGGTTTACCGGTAGGATATAATTTTTCTCCAGCGCCTAATAGTATGACCATTGCATTCCAACAAACTGTTGCAGCAACATCAACAATTGATATTGTGTTCTCTACGAAACTTGTAGAAGTAGGGGATTTTCCTTCCATCTTAATAAGCAAAGCATCTCCTTGGAATCCGCAGCGTATCGATCCTCAGAAAACACAGAATGGAGACGGATGGACAGTAACAACGGCCGGCGTTCCATTGAATCCGATTGCAGAGATCAAAATTAGTCCGAATCCCTTCACACCGAATGGAGATGGTAAAAATGATGTAACAGTGATCGATTTTGCAGTAACAAAAATTGATAAACCGAAACCGTTGAGGATCAATATCTTCGATCTTACGGGTCGGAAGATCAGGACTGTTGTTGATATGCTTACCGGAATCAATCCATTCTTTGGTGATCCCAGGATTGGTGGTAAAGCATTTACATGGGATGGAAAAGATGATAATGGGAAAATTGTTTTGCCGGGCGTATATATTTTGCAAGTGTCACTTGATGTCGATAACGGCGGGCAATTCGTAACGAAAACAATCACTGTAGCATATTAATATTGTGAAAATACTTCATCGACTTTGTTTTTTATTTCTTGTTTCATCGCAGCTATATTCACAGGCTTTTGTGGATAAAGGATTTCATTCCAAAGCCACGGCGCTGGGGCGAGCAGTTACTGCGTTGACGTCCGACGCTTCGTTGATATTTTATAATCCTGCTGCCATTGGTTTTGCATCATCCGGAAATATCTTTACAAACTACGCAAATCTTTATCCGGAGATCAGCGATGCACATATGAATGTGGTGAACGCAGGCGGAGTGTATTCGTTGGGACAAATTGGTGTTGTGGGTATTGCAGTATCACAATTTGCACCTGATTTTTGGAATGAGCAAACGTTCATCGGTTCGTTTGCTACAAGAATGTTTGACGAAAACCTTTCTCTCGGTGTAAATCTTAAGGTCCTTCGATGGAGCGCTGAATCTCCACAGGGCGACAATGCAGTTCCTGAACCTTCACTTTCGTTTACCGGTTTTACCTTTGATATTGGCGCAACATATATTCTTCAAAATATTTTTGAAGAGAACGATTTGCAAATCGGCTGTTCGATCATGAACCTTACACAACCATCGGTAGCAAGCAATGGTTCTGCCAATGCAGTGCTTCCAATGGAAGTCAATCTTGGCGGCGCATATGTTTCAAGAAAATATAACTATACTATTTTAAGCGGTGTGACTTTTAGAAACAGTGAATTAAAAATCACGTTTGGCACTGAGATTAATGCTTTAAAGACATCCTTTGCAGGTATTGAGAGTAATTTTTTAGTGCGATTTGGTGGCGGGCGGATTGCTGTTAAAGATTCACAAGGGGAATATAATGGCGGATTTGGATTAAAGATTGAACGATTGATGATCGATTATTCTTTTTCATATCAAGCGTTCATTCAACATGTTGGAGGAATTTCATCAGTTTCGTTAGGATACGAATTTTAAGATGCAGCCTTTTCAAAAAATATTGTTTTTAGTTGTTTGTGTTACGATAATCTCAATTCCTGTTCATACTCAGTTCATCAACCGTGATGAGATCAAAGGAAATGAGGGATATGCGAATTATTCAGGGCGGAATTATGAGAATTATAGCGTGCAGTTCAATAAACGAAAGATCTATGATAATTTCGGCAATTTTTTAGTTGATGGCCTTTCGGTCTATGAACTTGGAGAATCGCAAAGTCAGTTCATCGATCCGCGGGTGGGTGGAAGCAATGTACAGAAATCCAAATATTACAATCTATGGTTCAACAATCTTTTGATTGGGAATGATCAATATGGCGGTTTTGCTTCCCGCATCATGTTAGGTGAAGCGATCAGGACGAAATTTACTTCATTGACATTTGATAAAGCGCGGTTCAACGGTATTCGATGGGATGCCGCCACAACAAAATACCGGGGATCTGTAGTTGCTTCTCGTATTTCCGATCCTGTTCGCATTCGATTCGATGCATCGTCTCTTCCAAACTCTATTTCGCATCCGCGGGAATGGTCAGCGTATATGTTCGGCGGCCACGTGGAAACTGATCTTGGTGATGTGCTCACATTAGGTGCAACCTACGTTAATCAGCATCAGCTGCATAGTACGATCAACAGCAATGCAAGTTCAATGAAAGGTGATGTTACTAATGCAATTCCAAGAATAATATTTATCCGTGTTCGCGATGATTCACCAACGGATCTTTCCGGACCGATATTGTATGCCCCTCCGAAAGTTTTTATCAACGGAGCTGAGCATTCGACAGTCAACATCAATACAACAATGCCAAGCCAGTTCAAGACGGATATCAATAACCCGATCCAATATTGGGTTTTTCGCCGAACTGAAACAACAGATAATTTTACAATTGATGAAAGTTTTTATACTGCAGGCGCCGGATCATATGATGATCCAATCTATGGAACGATTCCATATAATAAATCGTATTACGAAGCATATTTACGAGGGTGGGGAAATTCGACCCCTCCGACATATCCGGTGAGTGTTCGAGGTGGCAATACGATTGTATATGCATTTGTCATTCCATTCTATGTCAATTCTGTTTCATTCAAATTATTGTTAGCAAATGATTATGCCCTTGATGCTGCTCAAGATTGGGTGATGCAGCGCGACGAATATCCAACAGAACGTCTTAACCTTTATCAAAACCATTACGATCCAGTTATTCAAGGACGTCCGACAAATTTTTTTACGGTTGAACGAGCAAATGGAAATGTTCAAGATGCTTCAA
>JANXZD010000001.1 GCA_025355705.1 Bacteroidota bacterium
GTTCCGAATGGATATTCAAAAACATATGCTGAGATGACAATTGAGGAAAAAAACCAGCTCAGTCACCGAGGGCGAGCATTGCAATCATCCATGGAGTTTTTGAAAACAATTGCAATCATCTGATTGTCAGTGTATAAATGACCAACACCAGGACGATGAAGGTCATATCAGATATTATTCCACTGTTACTGCTGTGCCGCAAGCACTTACCATAAGCATCGGTCCGCTTCCGACTGTTTCGTAATCCAGATCAACTCCAATAACCGCATTTGCTCCAAACGAACGTGCTTGTATTTGCATCTCCTCCAGAGCAATATCTTTTGCTTTGCGTAGCTCTTGTTCATATGCGGCAGACCGACCGCCGATAATATCACGGATACCGGCAAAAAGATCTTTGAAGATGTTCGCTCCGAGAATTGCCTCGCCGCTAACGATACCATAGTATTTTGCAATCTTTTTTCCTTCGACCGAGTTGGTTGTGGTAAGTAACATTGTTTGTCCTTTTTCAATGTGTAAATTATTACTTCACTTTTTTCTTTACATCAAACCGAACAGTTTTATCCCAGGTATGTTTTTCTTTTTTGATGAATTCAATATAGGATGCTTTAAGAACAAGATATATCCACAATTGACAATAGGAAAAATACATCAGCAGAATCACAAATATATTTTTGAACGTATCTTCTTCATCATAAGAGATCGTTAAAATAATTTCAAAAATGAAAAGCACAAAGGCCATCATCCACACGATCGTGTACGGTCCTGGTAGACTCATAGAAACAAGTCCTACAGCGCTGACGACAAATAATATATCGGAAATGATCATTGCAACAAAAAATACATAGTAGAGAGAAAGTGTGTATAAAAGATCGAATGCAACGCGTTTGCTTTCAAATTTTGGAAGATCTTTCCAGAATTTTGAAATAACGTAATTATTTCCTCGTACCCAGCGCAGGCGTTGTTTTAGCCAAACTTTCCACTCCTGAGGCTCTTGCTCATAAGTAATTGCATAGGGAATGAATTTAATTTTATATCCTTCTTCGTATAATCGTATGCTCATCTCGGAATCTTCGGTCAAGGCTTCTTCATCCCATCCGTTCAACGACCGAAGGAGATGAGTCCACATGACATAATTTGTTCCCGGAAGTGTTGCAACTTTGTGCAATTGCCATCGTCCGGCTTGAAGCATTGATTGAAAACTCAGCGTTTCGATGTTGATGAATCGGTTTAGGAGTGTTGCATTTTTATTGATCGAGCGAAATTTTCCAATCACAGCGCCGAGTTCTTTGTGAAGTATAAGTTGTGTTACAAGATAGCGGAGTGCATTTGGATCAGGAGTATTATCGGCATCATAAACCGCTACGATCTCTGATTGAACTTTTGGAATAGCCAAATTTAACGCGCGCGATTTTCCTTTTCCCCCCTCACCTTTTGGTACATTGAACAAGATCACCCGGTCATCACTATCTGCAAACCGCTGCACGATCTCTTCCGTTTGGTCTTTTGAACCATCGTTGATGATAATAACGCGCAGTTTTTCTCGGGGATAATTAAGAGCAAGCATCGCTTGAACTGTATCACCAATAACTTTTTCTTCGTTATGTGCCGGAATTAATATTGTACACGACGGAAAATCTATCGTCGATTCGTCAGCAAGAATTTTTTCCTTTATGGAACGAACATAATTGATATATCCAAAGACTGTCAATACAAATTGGTATGCAATCATGAACCATATTAGAATAACAGCAACAACAAACAGTGCACTCAGATCGACTTCCAGAACATTCATAAATTCTTCCTTATACTATTTTGCCCCAGATCTCTGTTTAACAATTTTCAATCCAACATACATCATTAAGAGCAGTACGACTGCACCAAATCCGAAAATCGCGATGGCATACGTAGACCAAAAACTAGTGAGACTTACACTGTAAGCAAATTCATCTCCGGTAAAGATGCGAACAGAATGTCTTCCTGTTGGAAGAGAGATGGTGTAACAATCATTTCCCAAAAGAATTGATGTTTGAATTTCTTGTCCATCAACAATAACCTTTGTTGGTTTTGCATTCAATGAAGCTAATGCACGTAACGATGTTTCATATTCAAAGTCGAGATTCCGCAAAGAATGTGTAATGGAAAGCAGATTTGCATTTATCGACATTAATTGTAACTCAAGCTGAGAAGTTGAAAAATCTCTCGTTCCGGTTGATTGCAGTCCCAAACGATGTTCTCCCGCGGAGATCAAGATATTTCCTTTGCGCACAGGCATTCGAGGAGATCCATCGATACTAACTTCAGTGATATTTTTTGGAACCGATAACGTAAATGACCTTGGACTTGACACAAAAACTTCATTTCCAAAATATTGGTATACAACATCGGTTGTGAGTGCGTTGGAATACAATGAAAGATCTTCAGGAGGAATCGTCGCTTCACTATAAATTGTTGAGCGGGAAGTTCCAAGAGATGCGCTTCGCACCAATAAATACCCTTCTATTCCTGTCGGGGTTAATGTGGGGAAGGCGGTAATAATATTTGGTTTCCTGAATTCTAAAATGTTAAGGTCGAGCATTAAATGGTCAGGCTGACTGATCTCTGATCGATAACGATTGGCAATTGCTTGGTAGCGTGCAGGCGATGTTGACCATTTATTTTCCGGATCTTCTACCTGTAAATAAAAATCGTACTTCTTTTGAAGTGCAATGATATGTTTCATATCCACAGCAATATTTTCGCGTAATTCCGGTGAACCATAACTATCCATCGCAGTGACAATGATCTGGAAGCCTGGGCGTTGTTCGGAAAAAGTTTTGACCGAAGAAAGGATCTTCTCATAAATACCATCCAACACACGAATTCGAAATTCAGTCACTGCAGATCTGGCGAAGCTATTTGTTTTCCAATAATTTTGTGATGTATCATTGAACACCGACTGAAGATCAAATCCGTATTGATGTTTAAATTCAACTTTTGCACTGGGATGCATCGGTGTGAATAGATTCATATCCTTAAATCCTTGTCCGGCTTCAAAATATAACTCTGCAATATTCACTCCGTCCCAATCGTACCGCTGCAATAAACCAGTATAGTGTGCAACCATGGAATCCACACAACGAGGATCGGTCAGTGCAACGGGATATCGCCACGACGGTCGAACGTCGTCGCCGCGAATATTCTTTTCGCGCCACTCGGGATGATCGTTCCAGAATTTTTGACTTACCTGAGGAGGTTCCAACCAAGCAAAAACTAAAATTCCATTTGCATGAGCAACTCGGATCAACCGTTCATAATCATAGGTATATTTTGGATATTGATGCCAGCCCGAAGCATGGACAATATGAACCCCTTGTTTTACCCATTGGGCTACCAATTGTTCGATCGAATAGGCATGTCGAAGCCCTGGATCAAAATATAATTCTAGCGCTTCACGTTTTACAAAAGGACGAATGTTGAAATATTTCTGAATGTATT
>JANXZD010000072.1 GCA_025355705.1 Bacteroidota bacterium
GTTCCCTTAATGGGAAATTCCGGTGTGATATACGGAACTAAGATTGTTCTCTTAGAAAACTGATGCAGTTGAAGAGTAGATGCGATGCGATTCATTGATAAAAATAATTTTGGGGTAATAACGGAAATACCGTATTACCATTTATAATTCTAAATTAGCAATTGCTGTGATATTAATTGGGGAAAACATTGATCGCAAAGACTTTCGATATCCTACCTCTGCAATCATTGCACCATTGTCTGTACAATACTCAAATTTTGGGATAAATAACTCTAAATCATTGAGGTCGGCCGCTTTTTTCATTTCACTTCGCAAGTGGGAATTTGCTGAAACTCCTCCGGCAACAGCAATATCTTTCACACCAAAATGTTTTGCAGCGCGAATGGTCTTTTGCATCAGTACGTCAACTACGGAAGACTGAAAACTGGCACAGATATCAGCCAGCAATTGTTCCGGAATTGCAGTATCACGCAATTTATTGTCACGTAGATAATAAAGAACAGATGTTTTTATCCCGCTAAAGCTGAAATTGAAATCATTGTCCGTAGCATAAGGTCTTGGAAACTTGATAGCATTCGGGTTTCCTTGTTTTGCAAATTTATTAACCTGTGGACCACCCGGATAACCTAATCGTAACATTTTACCAACTTTATCAAATGCTTCACCAACAGCATCATCTTTTGTTTCACCAATAATTTTATATTGAAATTCATCGTTAAGTAAAACAAGCTGAGTGTGTCCGCCAGAGACAGTTAAATTCAAAAAAGGAAATCGCGGCGTCGGTTCCTCTATAAAATTGGAATAAATATGGGCTTCCATATGATTGACAGCGATGAATGGAATACCGAGCCCATACGCAAACGCTTTTCCGAAATTCACTCCAACGAGAAGCGACCCCATCAATCCGGGACCGACAGCCACTGCGATTGCAGTAAGTTCTTTTTTTTGCACTTCCGCTTTCGCAAGAGCCTCATTCACGATCGGAACAATCAATTTTTGATGAGCACGTGATGCAAGTTCGGGCACCACTCCGCCATATTGTTCGTGAACGATCTGCGATGAAATGATATTTGAGAGAAGTTTTCCATTGCGAATAATCGCAACGGAAGTTTCATCGCACGATGTCTCTAAGCCGAGTATTGTTGTTGAAAGCATATCAAGAATATAAGAAAAGTCACTTGAAATTCAATTCATCATTTAGCCACAGAGGACACAGAGTTATTTAAATCACTTTACGCAGAAAATGAAATTAGAAGCCATCTCAAAAATGGAATATTTGTTTTTGCTTTTGTCATTCCCGCGGATTTTTGGCGGGAATCCATTATACTGGACTCCCGACAGAAACATTCGGGAGTGACAGAGGTGTTTTTGAGATAGCTTCTAGTCGCCTCCCAAAGGGATGGCGTTCCCACTGAGCGAGGCACAGCACTTATTTAAAATGAAAAACCCTGACAAAGGATTAACTTTATCAGGGCTTCAGATATTTCGCCAAACAGTTATTTTAAATTTGCAATTCGAATACTACCACCTGAGGTACTTGCACGGATTACATTGCCACCGCCGTTAAGTTTACCATGCAACTCACTGTCACGAACCTTCCCGCGCACCGTTACCGGAAGGTCGCAATCAACAGACCCGCCGGTTGTTTCAGCATCAATATCAGCACCAACCCCTTCTTTGACGAAAATATCAATATCACCGCCGGATGTTTCCGCATTGATCCCTTTATTATCACCATTCACTTTAATCGTAACATTTCCTCCAGAAGTCCCAGCCTTCACTTTCCCGTCAATAAAATTTGCTTCAACATCACCTCCTGAGGTGCTGCCATCGACATCGCCTTTGATATTTTCACAAATAACATTTCCGCCGGATGTTTCCGCCTCAACATTGCCAACGATATCACGCACAACTACATTCCCACCCGATGTTGAAGCGATCGTCTCCCCTTCAATTTTTTCTACATCAACGTTGCCGCCGCTTGTATTATAATTTGCTTTCCCAATAAGATTCTTTGATTCAATATCCCCGCCGGATGTTTTTACCGTTGTATTGAATTTTTTGGGAACGTTTATCGTATAGCGTGCTTCAAGATTTCCTACATGCCACTTGAAAAAGCTTTTATCTTTTACTTTACCCGTTACATAAACAGTATTGCCTTCTTGTTTGAATTCCACATTGTATTTTTCTGCGCGGCTGTCGCTTCCATTAACTTCAAC
>JANXZD010000127.1 GCA_025355705.1 Bacteroidota bacterium
TTTTCTTCGGAAGCAACGGAAAAAATCCTGATCCATACACAAAGTCTCCATCTTCACCGGCAACAGGTTTATTATCCACGATTGAGGTTGGTACAGAAAACGTACCCGGTTGCATTCTCTTCCAAATATCTTCATCATCCCGCAGATCAATCGGTTCCGCACTGTTTGTAAAGTAATAAAAACTTGTCAATCCAATTTGATCGGATTCATCCACGTCACGTGAATCAAAATTTCTTTCGCCTTCAGTTGGTACACCATCTCTTTCACCCTGATCCGGATTCAGTGGATCAAAAATACCATCCTTGCCTGTGTCGTCAAACAATAGACTCCAATCCTTATCATTATCAATTCCATCATCACGTCGTTCATCGATCATTGAATAAGGATCATAGGTACGAGTCTTGTAGTCAAAATAATGGACAGGACGAAGAATGTTGATCAATTCTCGTGGCGGTGTAGTACTGTTGTCTACCTTATATTGCTTGTAATGGAGATAATAGTTTTCATCAATAAGTCCATCGAAATCATTGTCAACACCATCGTATGCGCTCGGACTAATGACATCCTTACCTGATACTTTTATTACATTGCCTTCACAAAGTTTTGTTGTACCGGGAATGATCAAGACAGAGTCTCTACCACGAGTTTTCATCTTAAATGGCGTTGCCGGAACTGTAACTACCACTCGTGAAAAATCATCTTTTATGGAAACAAGTTTATCATTTACTTTCACCGTTGCAGAATCAAAATCAGTTGATAGAAATTTTGGAAGCGTAGAACTACTGTTCACATCATTGTCATTATCAATTCCATCAAAAGGATTTCCCGGGCTTTCAAGAATTGCATATCCGACCATTCCAACGGGACCAACCCAGAAAGGGTTTCTTGAATTGTCTCGCGGATAATCACCTGTGTACGTAATATTTTGATTTGCATCATAAAACGACCAATCATCATCATATTCCGCATAACGATCTGATCCGGGACCGCTGACACCGACATAGGTTCCGACTAACATTCCAAAAATTGCACGATTGTACGTGGTGGTACCAGTGTTTTCAATTTCATATAACCAAAAAATATTGTCTTGTGCTAATGTTTGAGCCCATTGTAACCCACGAACACGAACGACAAGTCCTAATCCATTCCTTGTCAGATCATTGGTGTCGGGTTTGAATGAAACACCTGTGGAATTGATCGAATTGTTTGCAGCGAAATTATAACGAAAATCATTATTGTCATCCATCACGAAATAACTTTCTTGATCGGCACTGGACCTCTTTCCAAAATATCCATTCCATTTTCCTGGCCAACCCGGATCATTGGCGTCCGTTAATTTATCTGGCCAAGCTTTAGGCCAGCTTTCAGGATCGATATTCATTGCAATACTTTGATTTTTTTGTCCATTGATTCTCGAACTGCTTGCATATCCATCCTGAGGCATAAACGTCCAATAATCATTTCCACTTGGGTCGGTATCTGTGTTTTTGGTGGGCCGTTGAACCGGACACGATACAACGGAATGAAATGTAATATTGCCGGGCATTTGAATTTCTGCGCCAGCGAATAATGATACGTCGCCAATATAACCATTGGTTGGATATTTCCATGAACCGCGAACCGATGATGTTGACGGCTGTCCGATAACACCATAGTTACCGAATATTGTCATTACACGATTGCCATTGTGAACCGCTGTCAGATAATATTGTCTGCCAGATTTCACTGTCTGACCAACCATCAACGCTCCACACGCACTCAGCAAAATAAGCAGACTCAAGATTTTCTTTTTCATATACAACATTCCTTTAGATAATAATCTCTTTTATTCGGTATTCTATGATTAAAAATCTACCGTGACACCAAACTCAACTCTACGAGGTTCCGAATATTGGTTCGGATCCGTGTAGTAGTCACTGATCGTATTGACATATTCACGAGCATTAGTTTGTCGTGCACGATTCTCATCATACGTTAATCCTGCACGTCCCGTATCATCATACACTCCGGTTTCATTTGCAATATCAAAGATATTATTGATACGAAGAAACACCATCATTCGTATTTGATCGATCATAAAATTCTTATAGAAACGAGTATCAACATTATAATATGTCGGCTTGTTACCAGTATTTGTTAAAAATACGGAAACATCGCTTGATGCTCTTGGTGTATAAGGTAACCCACTTCCATATCGAGCTATTGCACTCGCACCGTACGAACCACCGGTATAAGAGATGATAGAGTTAACTGTGTGGCGTTGATCCCATCCTAATGGATTCAATTGCACTTCAGGTAATGTTCCACCAGCCGTACTATTTCGAGAATCGTTTGGATCGGACGCACTGCCGCGCGCAATTTGGAATGTGTAATCAAGAGACATGCTCAATCCTTCCGCAAATCTCTTATCCAACGAAATAATAAATCCACGAATAAATCCGAAATCACTATTGACGTATTTGGTATATTTTCGTGCTGCCTGAGGTCCCCCACCGCCGATGCTAATTTGATCAGCACGGGTTCCGGTCAAATTACGGATGTCACGCATATAGGCAGTAACTTCCATGCTGAGATCATCAGTAAGCTGCTGCTGCAATCCAATCTCTCCGTTGATCGTTTGTTCCGGCTTAAGATTTGCATTTCCCGTCGGCGATCCATTTATATCAACATTGCCTGTTCCTGAACCGATCTTAAACAATGGATTCTGATACAACCGTTCAAAATTGGGAATCTGAAGAAAATGTCCGTACGAGAAATGGATCACCCCTCGGTCGGTGATCGGAAACGATGCACCAAATCGCGGGCTGATCTGATATTTTGGTGATGCTTTTTTATACCAATATTTTGCACGGTCGGCGTACGTTTTTAATGGCTCTCCCGAATCCTGTTCACCATTACCATTGTAATCAAAAAAGATATTGTTAGGCTTTACGGGACTGTAGATAAATGGATCCTCATCGTCCGCTAAAATATTTGCGTCGGGTTCAAAATAATCAAACCGTACGCCAATGTTGATGATCAAATCTTTGAACTCCATTTTATCTTGTAGGTATGTTGACATTTCTGTCGGTTTATGAACATACCTATCATGCACCGACGCACTATCACCGAGGATCTGTGTTGTGATATATTGAGATGTCAATACCGGGGTGTAACTCGTTTGAGCAGCAATTGGTATTAAGTTTATGTTCTCACTGAAGATGCGATGTTGTCGAATTTCAACACCAGTTTTAATAAAATGTTGATTCGTAACCTGACTGTTTAAATCCGTTTTTAACAATGCCGTCGTTGTTGATCGATAGTATCTGTTAAGATCGTTTCCTCCGGTAGCAAAACTGATCGAATTGAATGTCGTTCCAAGCGATCCATTAACATATCGCGGGTCGTTGGAATTTTCATAAAGATAGTGTTTGAAAGATTTTTCAAAGAAGGATGCACCAACCGTATAGTATGTTGAATTGCTTAAAGTATGAGTCAACTGAAGGATTGCAGTATATCCTTTATTATAATCCTTCCCTTGTCCATCCGGATTGTATTGAAAGAACCTGTTGTAGGGCTGCGATTCCACATTATCATAAATACCGGTTAGATTCAATTTTAACATAGATGTAATTTTTGTCGCAATTTTTCCCTGAAGATAGAGTTTCTTATTCCAATTCATTGCAACGGTTTTGCCGTCCCCAATTCCATTTGTATTGTTAGCGCGTAAAGCATTGTAGTATTGATTATAATATTTATTTAAAGTATCCGCATTCGATTTTTGATTCGCTGGTAAAGCATTATATACAGCGATAGAATCTTGAACGGGATTAGTTCCAAGAATATACATTGCATCATTTTGTAAAATGGCGACAGTGTTTGGATTGAATCTTCTGATACCATTCAAATATCCACCAAAGTAAATGCTTCGTGCATTCAAAAAGAATGAAACATCTCCTGGAATGATCGGTCCGCTTAAACTCCCTTCAATATCACGGATATTCGATAGTTCGAATTTTTGTATCTCTTTGAATATATTACTTCTATTACTCAAAAAATCTCCGCCATATGCCGTGATACTTCCGGCAAATTTATCTGTTCCTTCACGAGTCGAAATATTGACGATACCGGACATTGCTTGACCGTATTCAGCATTGAACGCTCCGGATAACACTTGTAATTCCTGAACCATGCTTGGATTTACATCAACCACTGTTCCGCCATTGTATACGTCGGTCACGGGAACGCCATCGATCCAATACGCAACTTCTCCAGAGCGACCGCCACGAATTTTTCCATCAACACTGCCTGCCTGCAATCCAATAATTTGACCAATTTCTGTAACCGGCAGTTGTTTTATGTCATCTCCGCTTACAACTGCGGTGGTTGCAGTCAAATCTTTTTGAACCAAAGCACGTTCTGCAATAATCACGACTTCGTTCGCAAGCTGTATCGTTTCCTCGCTCAACTTAAAATCTTGGCGGGTTGTAAGATCGATATTCACTTTAATATTACTGATTGTTACCGAAGAGTATCCTATTGCAGACACTTTCACTGTATACGCACCAGGCGACAGGTTGATGATATTATAGTTTCCTTCAAAATCACTCACTGCACCATAGCTCGTGCCAACGACGATAATATTCACTCCCGGCAACGCTTCACCGGATTTCCCATCAGTGACGGTGCCGGAAATTTTTCCTGACGTTCCTGCAATCAGGCATGAAGTGATAAGAAGCGTCAAAAAAGAGACGATAACATTTTTTTTCATTACGACACTCCAATTAATTCTTGTGAACACAATACTCTATCGATTATCATTTAAAACAAAATTTTTATTTGCACCACAACTGGAGCGTACAACAAGTGTTGGGGTAAAATTTATCGAAGAGATCGGTGCAGATGGATTTTCGATCCTCTCCAACATTTTCTTTACAGCAAGTTCTCCCATATTGAACATTGGCTGCTGCATAGTTGTCAGATTAAAATATTTTGCAAGTTCTATGTCATCAAAACTGACTATTGCAATATCTTCAGGCACATGTATATTATTCTCTCGTAATGCAGCAATCATTCCTATAGCCTGAATATCACTCGAAACAAAAAAAGCACTGGGAAGTTTCACTCCACGACGTAAAAACTCCAGCATTCCTTCGTATCCAGCTTCGCGGCTAAAGCCGTCGTTTTTTGTGTATGAACTATTGATGATATATTCATCCTGTACCTCCACACCGTGCACATTCATCGTTTCTTTAAAACTTAACAACCGTTCGCGCGCAGGAACACTGTTTAAATTTGCATTCATCATGCCTATGGTTCGATGTCCGAGAGATAAAAGATGTTCAGTCGCCTTTTTTGCACCTTCGGTATTATCTACTCTGATTGAATCAAACAATGGATGGTATGTATCTACTAAAACAAGAGGGTTCTTTTTTTCCAAAAAAAAATCAGCAAAACGATCCGGCAATGTAAGGGAAAAGAGCAATGTTCCATCAACCCTTCCCTTTCGCATTGAATGATCAAGATATTCTTCCAATTGAAGTTGAGTGTTTGCACCGTGAATGATCAAATCGTAACCGACTGCTGCGAGTGTTTCTTGAACACCTTGAAGTACTTGTATAAAAAAATAATTGGTAAAGAATGGGATAACTGCGCTTAATGTGTTTGAGCGCTTTCGAGCTAATGCTTGAGCAAATGCATGAGGTTGGTAATTAAGCCTTTTAGCGACTGTGACAACTCGATCGCGAGTCTCACTTGTCACCTTTGGACTGTTATTGAGTACTCGAGATACTGTTCCTATCCCAACTTTGGCTTCTCGTGCTATGTCGTAGATTGTGACTGCCAAGCTATACCTTTGGTTATTTCGTTTTCTGTGGAAGGGCTTTCAGGAACTTATGCCAATAAAAGTTTAGAATCAAGAGTGCCTGCAAAAAAAAATCACATAATAAGTCAACGATAACTTAACCAGCTAACAATGTTTAAAAAATTCTCCTATCTTGTAGAAGAATCCAATAAAAATTGAACATTATGACTATTTCCAAAAAAATCGTATTTGGACTGATGACTCTATCCTTAACAGGAATTCTCCTCTTTGGCATTGAGATCGGCATTGAAAAACTCTTTCCTGAACTTCAACCACAATTTTTGACCGAAGTTACCTATGACCAGATTGAATGGTATCAAATCAACCGTAGTTTTCTTAGAGATTATTTTCCTGCAAACGAACGTTTAGTCCCGGAATTCAAACCGTCGTTGGTGAGAAAACAAAAAACCAAATCAACATTTCGAATTCTTTGTATTGGTGAGTCCTCTATGTTTGGCGTGCCGTATCAAATGACCGCTAATATTCCAGGTATGGTGCGTCGACAACTTCAACATCTGCATCCCGAAAAAGAAATTGAAGTGATCAATCTTGGTGCTTCTGCCATCAACACCAACGTTATCCTTCATCTCACAAAAGAATTCCTTCGCTTACAGCCAGATCTCGTATTGATCTATACCGGACATAATGAATTCTATGGACCGGATGGTGTCGGTGCATCAAGGTTAGAAAAATATTTTCCGTCGATCACACAATTGAAATATAATATCCGAAATCTTTCCATTGTTCGGCTCGCACAGTCATTCGGAAATTCTCCAGCACAGACGCAATCTCTCGAAGTAAATTTGATGAAACAAGTTTCGAACGGAGCACTGATAGATCTTAACTCCAGCAACGCACAATTAGTATTCAATAATTTTGCAAGAAATTTATCAGACATAATAAAATCTTATCGACGGCTTAACATTTCGGTCATAGTGAGTGATGTAACGTCAAACTTACAGTTCTCCCCGTTCGTTTATGATTCCACACTTATCAATGATTACACAGAAATTCGAAATTCAATAGGTTCAAAAAAATATGACATCGCGTTGAGAAAATTTAATGCCTTATCTCATATTGACTCCACCAATGCTTATCAACAGTTCCTTTTGGGTTCGATTTATTTAGGATTGAACAATCCTGTGAAAGCTCGACTACATTTTGAATTTGCTCGCGATAATGATCTCCTAAAATTCCGCGCTCCGGGAAAGATCAATGCTATTATTAAAACTGTCTGTGCAAAAAATGCCATATCATTTTTCTCTTCGGATTCGATCTTTCAGCATTTCAGCATGAACGGTATATCAGATACTACATTGTTTTGGGAACATCTCCACCCAAAAGCAAATGGCTACTATTTGATTGCCAATGGTTTTGTAGATAAGATACAACAAGAGAATATATTCCCTCAGGATTCAAATATAAAAAAGCTTCCCTTCAACAACGATAGCCTGCACATTAGTTGGCTCGATCAAGCATTTGCTGATGTGTCTATGAAAAACCTGACTTCAAAATGGCCGTTCACGAATTTTATGATTACACAACAATGTTATCCAAAGGCTGATCCGTTGTTGAAAAAAATCGTGGATGAAGTTTATTCTATCGGAAAGGTTTGGGACGAAGGATGTTATGAAACGGCTCAACTCTTCTGGAGCAGCGGAAATATTCAACAAGCCATCACAACATACCGTGCTGTAATCGATGAATATCCGTATAACTTTTACGCACATTATCTTCTGGCAAATGCATTAAGTCAATCTGGAAATATCAATGAAGCAATCCAGCATTATACTATTTCTATCAATTCAAATCCGAAATATCCATTCCCAAAACTGGATCTTGGGTTGATAAAGATCAATCAAGGTAAGTTTGATGAAGCGATCACGATACTATCTGAAGCATTACTGATAGCTCAAAAAGAACAGATGATTTCTATGCAGGCAACGATCTATTATGGACTTGGAACAGTATATGCGAACAAACGGGACTTCCAAAA
>JANXZD010000168.1 GCA_025355705.1 Bacteroidota bacterium
CCAAGGGGGTGCGCACAAGAATCCTCAACAAGCTGCTCTAGTTTTGAAAGATGCAATTCTTGAAGAGATAAAATCTCTAAGCAAATTAAAACCCGAAAAATTGATCGAACGCAGGATTGAAAAGTTTTGTAGAATGGGTTCGTGGAATGAATAACGGAGGGATATCATTCACCTCTGATATTCGTGTTCGATATGCGGAAACCGATGGAATGAGAGTTGTTTACCACGGAAATTATCTCACGTATTTTGAGGAAGCCAGAACTAATCTTTTCCGCACTATTGGTGTTGTTTATTCTGAAATTGAAAAAACCGGTGTGTATCTTGTCGTATTGGAAGCGCACGTAAAGTACCGTCGTTCGGCTGTATACGATGATGTTCTTCATGTGAAAGCAATGCTTGCAGAATTGTCGTCGATGAAATTAACGGTCAATTACGAGATTACAAGGAATAATGACAGTGAAATTCTTATAACTGGACAAACTGTCCATGCGTTCACCAATGCATTATCCGGCAGACCAATTCGCCCGCCAAAAAACTATCTTGAATTAATAGAAAAATATTTTTAAGGAATGGTGATGAAACAAGAACTTCTCGAAATACTTTGTTGCCCAAAATGCAAAGCAGATCTCAAATTTGACGAAAAGAACTCCACTCTTATTTGTGTTTCCTGTAAGACTGTATATCAAGTAAAGGATAACATTCCAATCCTTCTTCCTGACAATGCCCAACAGTAATGGAAAATAATTATCTTCACGATAGTCGCATTGGCAGGCTTATTGAACAAGCCCTTTTTGAAGATGTTGGATTTGGAGATATCACCAGTGAATCGTTGATTCCCGAAGAGCAGCTTGGGAAAGCCGAATTTATTGTGAAGGAAAACGGGATCATTTCCGGAATTGATATTGTAAAACTCGTTTTCAGCTATGTTGACGGTCAATTGACTTTTGAACCATCAATTCAAGATGGTGCAATGGTTGAGTCTGGAGTTTCTCTTGGAGTTGTTGATGGTCCTGTCCGAAGTTTATTGACTGGAGAAAGAGTTGCTCTGAATTTTTTACAGCGAATGTCGGGGATTGCAACGCTCACTCATAAGTATGTCCACGCCGTTGCCGGAACCAAGGCAAAGATCACCGATACTCGAAAAACTGTTCCTGGTCTACGGGTTCTTGATAAAAAAGCGGTTCTCGATGGCGGTGGGATCAATCATCGGTTTGCTCTGGATTCAATGGTGTTGATAAAGGATAATCACATTGCTGCTGCCGGTGGAATTACAAATGCCGTTTCTCGATGCAAAGCATATCTAAAATCGCAAGGTATTGATGTGAAGATGGAAGTCGAGACAACAACGATCGATCAGGTGAAAGAAGTGTTGTCCATTACCGGGATAGATCGTATCATGCTTGATAATTATTCTTTGGAATCAATGAAAGAAGCTGTTCAATTGATCAATGGTGCAATTGAAATTGAAGCATCCGGTGGCGTAAATTTACAGACTGTTCGTGCAATTGCCGAAACAGGTGTTAATGTTATTTCGGTTGGGGCGCTTACTCATTCTCCAAAAGCATTGGATATCTCTCTCGAAATTCTTACCTAATTATGTTTGCTCAAATCAAGAGTCTTGGTGCTGATACAGCAATTTATGGTGTGAGCACTATAGTGGGCAGACTTCTGAATTTTCTTCTTGTTCCGTTATATACCAACGTATTATTACCGGCTGAATACGGGATCGTTGCAACTGTATATTCCTATATAGCGTTCTTCAATATTTTTTACAGCTATGGAATGGAATCTGCATATTTCCGTTTTGCTTCAGGGAAAGAAATAGGTGATGCAAAAGATAATTTCAGTACTCCTTTCTTATCGATTTCAATTTCATCAATTCTATTCTCACTGACCTTTTTCATCTGTGCTTCTCCGGCAACGCATCTATTTCAAATCACAGAATCAAATATTTCACTTATTTATTACACCGCCGGAATATTGTTGTTCGATGCATTGGCTATAATCCCTTTTGCAGCGCTTCGGTTAGATAGAAAAGCAAAG
>JANXZD010000172.1 GCA_025355705.1 Bacteroidota bacterium
GTCCACATGGTAACGGAAATTACCAAAGCGCAATTGATGTGTCTGCAGCTTGGTCGATTAAAGGATCAAGGGAAAATCAAGTTCACACAAATTTCGATGGCGAAACGGAACAATGTCCATCATGCATTGGAGATTGCACGAATGGCCCGCGAGATCCACGGCGCAAATGGAATTCTTGATGAATATCCGATCATGCGACATGCGGCAAATTTAGAATCGGTGAAGACATATGAAGGAACGCATGAAATGCATACATTAATCATCGGTGAAGACATTACCGGTATCGCTGCATTTGAATAACGGCCTATATTATCAACACAACCTTTTCATGAGTTTACTCGAACAAATACAATCTAAGATATATGAACTTTCGAAAGAAGAACGTTCACGATTGCGTGAATGGTTTGATGAATTTGAAGGTGATTCATGGGATTTGGAATTTGATGAAAATATTACTGAGAAGAAATTCGATGCTGAAGCTTCAAAAGCTAAAAGCGGATTCGTTGATGGCAAATTCAAAGAGGTATGAAACACGTTGCGGTCGATCAATATTGGCAACTGCATGACAAACTTTCGGTGGCGACCAGGAAGTTGGTTGAACATAATTTTTCAGTCATCAAGGAGTATCCCAACCATCCATTGCTGCGATTGAAAAAAATGGATGGTCTTTGGTCGATGCGGATCGGTAGCAGAATACGAGCGTTGGCAATTGAAGATGGCGACACAATCATTTGGTTTTGGATTGGATCATATAAACAATACATCAAATTTTTTCATTGAATTGTTACACACGAATCTTCCATAAATTCGAAGGATGCACTCTGCATCCTTCGTTCGTTTTACAACTAAGTGCCAAGTAAAGGATCGTCATGAGATCAAAAAAAATAATCGGTGAAGCAATCACGTACGATGATGTGCTTCTTGTCCCCGCAAAATCATCGGTGATCCCGCGAGATGTTGATGTCTCGACGCGGTTGACGAAGAATATTCGATTGAATATTCCCCTTCTTTCAGCAGCTATGGATACAGTCACTGAATCCGAAATGGCGATTGCGCTGGCGCGGGAAGGAGGCATCGGAATCATTCACAAGAATCTTTCGATTGAACGGCAGGCAGAAGAAGTGGATAAAGTTAAACGATCGGAAAGCGGAATGATCATGAATCCGGTGACATTGACTGCCGATAAGACCGTCGGCGATGTGCTTGATCTGATGACCAAATTCAGTGTATCGGGAATCCCGATCGTTGCCGACGGGAAACTTGTCGGGATCCTCACGAATCGCGATCTGAGATTCCAGCCAAATCGAAATCTAAAAGTTGCTGATGTTATGACCTCGACCAACCTTGTTACTGCGCCGCTCGGCACAACATTAGAAGAAGCGGAAGTGATATTGCAAAAACACAAGATCGAAAAACTTCCTGTTGTTGACAAGAATGGAAAATTAAAAGGTCTTATTACATTCAAAGACATTCAAAAGAAAAAACGTTTCCCAAATGCATGCAAAGATAAGCACGGTCGCTTAAGAGTCGGTGCGGCAGTTGGTGTTACAGCAGATACTCTTGAACGCGTTGAAGCGTTAGTAAAGGCTGGTGTTGATGTTGTTGCTATTGACACCGCGCATGGGCATTCGAAAGGCGTAATAGAGATGGTAAAGAAAGTGAAGTCGAAATTTTCCATCGATGTCATTGCCGGAAATGTTGGTACGGCTGAAGCGGTGAAAGATCTGATAAAAGCAGGCGCTGATTGTGTCAAGATCGGTATTGGTCCCGGTTCAATTTGTACAACCCGTGTTGTTGCCGGAGTCGGTGTCCCGCAAGTAACGGCGATCATGGATTGTTCGGCAATGGCGCGCAAATTTTCCATCCCTGTTATTGCGGACGGCGGAATAAAACAAACCGGTGATATTGCAAAAGCGATCGCTGCAGGTGCTGATTCGATCATGATCGGAGGATTGTTTGCAGGACTTCAAGAAAGTCCTGGAGAAAAAGTATTGTATGAAGGACGAACCTATAAGATGTACCGCGGTATGGGATCGGTCGATGCGATGAAAGAAGGAAGCAAGGATCGGTACTTTCAGGATGTAGAAGATGATGTGCAGAAACTTGTGCCTGAAGGAATTGAAGGACGCGTTCCGTTCAAGGGTGAATTAAGTGCAACCGTTTATCAGATGGTGGGAGGATTGCGCGCGGCAATGGGATATTGCGGTGCAGAAGATATTGCAGCGATGAAAGAGAAAGCGCAATTCATGAAAATGAGCGATGCCGGTCTGCGGGAAAGTCATCCGCATGATATTCTTATCACCAAGGAAGCGCCAAACTACCACGGATAATAATGTCTCAGAATTACAACTATCAACGCCGCATCAATAGTCTGCGAAACGAAATGCAGAAACGAAAGCTCGATGCATTTATTTCTTCATTCCTGCCGACAACACAATATTTGTGCGGTTATCATGGCTCCAATGGATTGTTGATCGTGACAAAATTGAAATCATTCTTCCTGACGGACTTTCGTTATCAAGAGATCGTTCAAACAGAAGTGAATGCGGATGAAAAGATCATTGCTCAAGGAAGTTTATCAAAAGCCGCGGCAGAGAAAAAGATATTCTCCACAATAAAGAAAATTGCATTTGAAAAAGATCGGCTGACCGTTGCCGAATTCGAAGTTCTTAAAAAGAACCTTGCCGGGAAAAAACTTATCCCTGGTTCAACGATCGTTGAAGATCTTCGCGCGGTAAAAGATGAAGATGAAGTTCGGACATTGAAACGCGCATTTGACATTTCCGACAGAGTATTCCAAACGATCATTGGTATGATCAAACCGGGAATGAGTGAACTGGAAATCTCTGCCGAAATATCATATCTCCATAAAAAATACGGCGCTCAGGACGATGCATTTGATGTGATCGTTGCAAGCGGTGAGCGAGGCTCATTACCACACGGGACCGCTTCAGTGAAAAAGATCAACAACGGCCAATTTATTACTCTCGATTTCGGATGTGTTGTGAATGGATATCATTCGGATATGACCCGTACGATTTGTGCAGGCAAACCAACCGCGGAGATGAAAAAAGTATATCGTGTGGTGTTGGATGCGCAGCAAAAAGCATGTGATGCTGTCCGTTCGGGGGTTCTCGCAAAAAAAATCGACGCGATTGCAAGAAAACATATTCAATCACGTGGATACGGGAAATATTTCGGGCATTCACTTGGTCATGGGGTTGGATTAGAAATCCATGAACTGCCGAGAGTTGCGCCAAAGAGTAAAGAGAAATTAACTGCAGGGCATGTGATCACCATTGAGCCGGGCATCTATATCCCGAAACAATTCGGTGTTCGC
>JANXZD010000196.1 GCA_025355705.1 Bacteroidota bacterium
AAAAAATGCATCATCGTTAATTTATTCGTTTTATCGAACATCCGAATGCTTTTGTTTCTTTGATCGTTATTGATTTTCCTGCTAAGATCTCATCGAGCGCTACACGGAGGTCCTTCGATTGGACCTTTGCTTCTCGTTGTGAGTCATCAATGCGACCATGATATAAAACTGCAAACGTGGTTGGATGGATGACGTACACCTCAGGTGTATGGGTCGCCTCAAATTTATCGGCAATGACATTATTGATATCTTTCAGAATAGTAAAGCCAAAATTCTGTTCTTTGGCGTGCTCTTTAATCTCTTCAGATGTTTCAGCTTTATTGGAATTGACTCCAAGTATTGTAATGTTCTTGGTGTTGTAATCCTTATAAAGCGAAGCCATTCTCTCGTTGTATGCATTGGAGACTGGACACTGAGTAGACATAAAAATAAGGACAATCGCTTTTGAATCCTTAAAGTCAGTGAGAGAGATCTTTTTTCCGTTGTAATCATTCAAGGAAAAATTCTCGCTTGTTGAAGGTGTCCCTGCGGTAATGATTCCAACAGCGACGAGTATGGATAAGAACAGTTTTTTCATTGCTTCCCCTTATTAGTTAGATGCTATATTTTTGAATAATGTCGTCTGGAATTTTTTCTGATCGTTCTGACTGAAGATTGATCATTGTGTATTCGAACATCCCATCCACGCAGATCTTGTTTGTTTCTTTTCTTACTATCTCAAACAAAACATTCACCCCATTCGTTCGTACTTCGTGAATCTGTGTTTTTACAACTGCTATATCACCGAGCTTCATTGAGCGTTTGAAATTCATTGTGCAACCGCTAACGACCCAACCAAAGCCGCGGGTAATAAACTGCTCCATCGACATTCCATAGAACCGAGTCATTTGATCATATCTCGCCGCAAGGACATAATCAAAATATTTTGAGTTATGCACGTGATTGTTCATATCGATATCGTCAGGTCTTACGGTGATCTCTGTTTCAAACTTTTGATAAGCCATTATTATTTCCAATTCTGTAAAAATTCAACAAGTAAACGTACACCGGCACCCGATCCGCCTCGAGGAATATAATCTTGATTTTCCTCGAGAATGACAGTTCCTGCAATATCCAAATGAACCCATTTATAGTCGCCAATAAACTTCTTCAAAAACCATCCTGCGGTAATTGCCCCAGCCCATCGTCCACCGACATTTTTGACATCAGCAACTTCGCTTTTGATCAATTTTTCATATTCATCGTACATCGGTAATTGCCAGACGCGATCGTATGTTTTATCACCTGCAGACGATAACGCATCCATAACTTTTTGGTCATTTCCCATCATCCCGCTTGCATAATGTCCTAAAGCAACAACGCAAGCACCGGTGAGTGTAGCAAGATCTATCACGACATCCGGATTGAATATTTCAGCATAAGAAAGTGCATCTGCAAGTATCAACCGTCCTTCTGCGTCGGTATTATCAACCTCAGAAGTTTTTCCATTGTAATGCCGAATGATGTCACCTGGTTTTACCGCAGCACCGCTCAACATATTTTCAACAGATGGGATGAGTCCGATGATATGTCGTCTTATCTTCAGACGTGAGATTGCATCAAATGTTCCTATCACAGCAGCGGCACCACCCATATCCATTTTCATTTCTGCCATACCAGAAGAAGGCTTTATGGAAATCCCGCCCGAATCAAAAGTGACACCTTTACCAACAAGCGCAATTGTTCCATTTTTTTTATATTGTGTGCCATACTCAAGCGTAATGAATCGGGGTTCTTTCTCGCTTCCTTTACTTACTCCAATCACTCCTCCCATTCCAAGTCCTGCAATTTTTTTTCTGCCAAACACCGTAACCGTGAATCCAGCTTTTTTCCCAATCCGAACTGTTTCTTTTGCCAAAGTTTCAGGGTAAATCTCACTTCCCGGAGCATTTGTTAAATTGCGAGCGTGGATCGTTGCTTCTGCGATAATTTGTCCTGTACGAATTCCGTTTTGAATTTCCTTGGTGTTTGCTGAAGTTGAGCAAAGTATAATGGAAGTCAATTGCTCACCATTATTTTCTTTAGAAATATATTTGTCGTATTTATACAATGACAGGAGAGCGGCTTCTGATATTGCAACGGCAAGTTCTTCGGAAGAAAATGTTGAGTTAGATTCAATCTCCGCAATGTCAATTACCATGGAAGCAATTTTGAGTGCTTTTGCTTTTTTTGCAGCGGTCGCTGCCGCTCGGCGTATCTTTTCGATTGTGATTTTTTTGGAATCACCCAATCCAATAGCAAATAGGCGTAAGGATTTTTTACTATTTGTATAAACGAACAGTGTTTCACCTTCCTTTGCTGAAAAATCCTTTGAGGCAAATGCAGAATCAACAGATTTACCGAATGACTCAGTTAAACTCAATGTTGATCGTTTGTAAAATTTTTCATCTTGAAAGACGAATGTGGTAATAAACTCTGATGAAACGGAACCAATTGTTGATCGAACAGATTTTATGATCACGGACTACTCCTGATATATTTACGACAAAAAATATTTTGTTTTTTCTATTACCAATTGCACAGCTTCTTGAAGCGACGTGTTTTTTATCCGAGCTCCTGCAGCATTTTTGTGACCGCCGCCGTTGAACTGTTTCGCAAGCATATTTACATCAATATTTCCTTTTGAACGAAAACTGATCTTGACTCCTTCGTTTAATTCTACAAATACCAACCCAACGATTACTCCTTTTATGGATAACCCATAATTAGTAAAGTTATCAACGTCTGCTTCTTTCGTGTTGGTTTCAGAAAAGACCGAGCGGGGGATGACCATTGCACATATTTTTCCTTCGTCATGGAGTTTAATCCCTTCTAGCGCTTTTCCTAAAAGGTGAAATTTATTGACAGCACCATTCTCATAAATTTCCTGATAGATCTCGTCCGGATTCACACCGCGTGAAAGTAGTTCTGCGGTGATCGTATGTGTTTCAGGATCTGTTTTAGGGAATTTGAAGGAACCCGTATCGGTCATAATTCCTGCATAGAGAGCTTCGGCGATTGGTTTTGTAATTGATGAGGCATCGGCATACATAAGAATTCGATATAGTAATTCACCCGCGGCGGGAACTTCGGTATCAATCACATACAGATCAGCGAATGGATCTTGTTCAAGGTGATGATC
>JANXZD010000218.1 GCA_025355705.1 Bacteroidota bacterium
GTTAAATGTACACCAATTTGTTCGGGATGCAAGAGTTCAAATAATTTTATATGATCTTCAAGATTCGGACAAGCCGGATAACCAAAACTGTATCTCGATCCTTGATAACCTTGACTAAATAATCGCTTGATCTCTTTTGCGTCTTTTCCGACAATACCTAATTCTTCACGAATTCTTTTGTGCCATAATTCTGCCAATGCTTCCGCAGTTTCAACACTTAATCCATGAAAATATAAATATTCTTTGTAATTATTTGCAGCGAATAGTTTTGCAGAATGTTCTGATGCTTTTTTCCCCATTGTTACCATGTGGAATGGAACGACATCCATCTTTCCGGAATTTTTTGGTGCGAAATAATCTGCAAGACATAAAAAGCGATCATCTTTTTGCCGTGGGAATGTAAACCGCATCCGTTCTGTTTTCAGATCTTCATTATAAATGATAAGATCATTCCCTGCAGATTGACATGGAAAATATCCATAGACTACTTTCGGCTGCAGTAATTGTTCTGCTATTGATTGCTTCTTCAATCGTTCAAGATCAGGGCGAACTTTTTCATCAACTTCTTTTCGATACTCTTCTTCGGTTCGTTTTCCTTTTCGTACCTGCCATTGGCCTTTGATCAGAGCAGACTCATTGACATACTCAAATAAGTCATCAAGAGAAATATTTTCAACGACTTTGGTTCCCCAAAATGGAACTTTAGGGATGGGTGCATCCGTGGAAACTTTTGAACGAACATTATTATCCGGATTTTCTCTAAATGCTGCCGCAATCTTTGCTTCCCAACCTGTTAGTAATTCTTCTCCTTCTTCATCAAAAACTGCCGGCTCTTTTATTGTTGATACAAAACTTTCGATCCCTTTTGTTTTTAATTGATCCATAAAACGAAGACCGTCAAACGCATCCGATGCATACACAACCGTTCCTTTATACAACGAACGAAGATCTTGTTCAACAAATCGACGGGTCAATGCGGCACCGCCAAGGACAACGGGCGGGGTTAATCCGCGTTCATTCATTACTTCAAGATTTTCTTTCATAATCGCTGTAGACTTTACCAACAATCCACTCATCCCGATCGCGTCAGGTTTATACTCTTCCCACGCTTTTAGAATATTCTCCAAAGGTTGTTTTATGCCGAGATTGTAAACCTTGTAACCGTTGTTTGTAAGAATGATATCAACAAGATTCTTTCCAATATCATGCACATCACCCTTAACGGTAGCAAGAACCATTGAACCTTTGTTCGTCGCGTCGCTCTTCTCCATGAATTTTTCAAGATGAGAGACTGCAGTCTTCATCGTCTCGGCAGATTGCAGAACAAAGGGCAACTGCATTTCCCCGCGGCCAAATAAATCGCCAACAACTTTCATTCCACCCAAAAGGATCTCGTTGATAATATGAAGTGGCGAATATTTTTTCATTGCTTCATCAAGATCAGCAGTGATATCTTGCCTGTCACCATCTACTATCCGATTTGATAAGATTTCTTCAATTGTTCCAGCTCTCTCTTTTTTCTCCGCCTTCATATCTGATTTCTTATCAGCATAAAAAGCCATTAACTCTGTAAGAGGATCATAAACACATTGATCTCCTTCGAATTTTCTCTCGTCAAAAATCAACTGTTTGCACAGTTCACGACCACGGTCATCAATTTTATATAACGGTTTAATTTTTTGAGCATTTACAATTGCCTGCGAAAGGCCTGCTTCGATTGCATAATGCAGGAACACCGAATTGAGATCATGGCGAATATGCGGAGAGAGACCGAAAGAAATATTGCTGACGCCGAGAACAAATCCGACTTCAGGTAATTCTTTTTTGATCATTTTGATCGCTTCAATCGTTTCAATTCCTGCCTTGCGAAATTCTTCGTCACCTGAACCAAGCGTGAAGGTGAGTGTGTCAAATATGATGTCACTTGGTTCCATTCCATATTTATTGACAACGATATCATAAATTCGCTTTGCGATCTCGACCTTGTCTTTTGCTGTTTTTGCCATTCCACGTTCGTCAATTGTCAGTGCAACTACTGCCGCACCGAACTTTTTACACAATGGAATGACTTTTTCAATCCGTTCTTCAC
>JANXZD010000284.1 GCA_025355705.1 Bacteroidota bacterium
ATTTGCTCCGCGAAAATTCAACGTGCGTAACGAATCGATCAGATTTGGCAGCATATTCGGAGAAACGTCCATAACGCCATAATCGTAATCCAAATTCAATTTTTTGAATGCGGAGGTATGCATTGCCGGCGACAGTGTATGGTTTATCGTGTGTCCGATAATTCCGATATGGCGTTGGTGTTCTGAAAATTTTGAGAGTTTCATATATGGAATATACTCTTTATTTACTACGATAAAAAAACCTAATCAATGGATTAGGTTTTTTAGTGATAATGAACGAATGACAACACTTGTTATCTCAGTAAAGATTTGAATTCTTTTGTCGATAAATGATTCTTAAAATCGATCTCAATTTTTTGTTCCAGATCAGGATTAAGAAGAATCGATTTTTTGAGAGACTCAATTGCTTCCTGTTTCATTTCCACTGCGAACAGCGTCTTTGCGAGACTGTAGTGTGCATCGGCAAATGTTGGATTTAATTCCACTGACCGATGAAGCGCCTTCAATGCTTCGGTGGTGAATTCCATAAAGAACAATGTGTCACCATAATCAAACCAGGCTTCATAATTGTTCGGATCGAGCTGTACTACCATTTTATAACTTAATAAACATTCTTTAAATTTTCCTAAATTGAATTCCGCATCGGCTTTTGCATACCATAGTTCCGGATATTCACGGAACAATTCTATCGCACGATTATAATCGGTCAACGCTTTGCGATATTGTTCCATTGCATCATAACAACTCCCGCGACCAAAAAATGATTCATAATGCGTATTGTCGAGCTTAATTGCCTGAGTGAAACATTTTATTGCTTCGGTAAAATTTTCCTGGTCTTCGTAGGCATTTCCTAAATTATGGAGAGCAGGAACATCTTTTGGTTCAAATTGAAGAGTTTGTTTGTAACATTCAATTGCCTCATTCAATTTACCCTGTAATGCAAAGACATTCCCTTTGTTATAGTAAGCAGCCGGAAAATTTTCTTTGATTGCCAACGCCATATCATAACTATCAAGCGCTTGGTCTAAAAGACCCAGACGATTCAAAACGATTCCCTTATTATACCATGCGTTAAAATTATATGGTTCGAGGTCAATATGTTTGTTATAACAATCCAGAGACTCTTGTACGTTATCCATGAGGTCATTGCAAAACGCAAGTTCAAACCAAACATCTGCATTATCCGGAAACTCTTTCACCAAAAACGTTAAAATCTCAAATGCTTCACCAAAACGTTCAAGTTTTTCTAAAATAACCGCTTTATTCAGTAATGCTTCTGTATCAGCAGGATTTAGAATCAGGGCTTTCTCAAAATCGGCAAGGGCTTCATCATTTTTATTCGAATTATCGAGTGTAATTCCGCGATTAATAAACAGATCACTGTCATTAGGATTAAGCGAAATTGCGTAGTCGTAACATTCTAAAGCTTCATCGTAGCGAAAAAGATTGTTCAGGATCATTCCTTTTTTCATCCAAGCATCGGATGAATAAGGGGCAAATTCTACAAGTTGGGAGGCAAAATTCAGCGATTCGTCATATTTTTCTTTCTCAAAATAATAACTGATGATCTCCTCGAGGGCTTCGATACTTTTCAACCCATTTCCGCCGCGACGGAGAAGTTCCTTAAAGCGTTCTATTTCCTCGTTGCGATCGCGTCGAGGGGAAGAATCACCTTCAAAATCATCTTCAAAATTATCGTGATCGAATGTGGACATAGTTGAATAGAATTGTTGGTTGAATTGCAGATATTCTTACTTGAAATAAACAAAAAAAGGGGAGGGAAGTCAATAATTGTATGTTAACAATTTATTTTCTTTGAAAATCCCCTAAAATAGACGAAATTTAAGCAGTTTATAGAGCATTAAAATATCACTTAAACCAAAACTTGAAGCAACTCAATGACACCACTCAAAATACGCATCAATAGAATTTCTGAAGCGACAAATGATGTTTCACTTCCAACGTATGCAACTCTTGGTTCTGCAGGAATGGATATTTATGCCGCAGTTGAACAAGACCTTATTGTAAATGGAGGAGTTACTCTACTTGTACCAACAGGATTTTCTATGGAAATTCCTGTTGGCTATGAAGCACAAATCAGACCGCGGAGTGGGTTAGCGATAAAACATAATATTGGTCTGATGAACTCTCCGGGAACGATAGATTCGGATTATCGCGGTGAAGTGAAAATTGTTTTTACTAATTATGGCAAAAATGATTTTGTTGTTAAACGGGGTGATCGTATTGCGCAAATGGTGATTGCAAAATACGAACGCGTTGAGTGGGTAGAAACAGATCAACTTTCTGAGACAAAAAGAGGAGCCGGTGGATTTGGACATACCGGAATTTCACAAAAATAATTTCAAATAAAATTTATGCCACGACCTAAACGAAAAATTGAAACAAAGAGTGAAGTTTCAAACGAAAACGGAAGTCTAGCTGTAGTGCCAACAACATTAGATGTTGTTGTTATTTCTACTGGGCTTATTTTACTATTGTTCCTTCTTTATTCACTTCAAGCATTAGTCTCACCATTTTTGATCTTTGGAACAATTATTTTTTTATTGTATCCTTTGCGCGAAAATGCGGTGGCAAAGAATGTTATGATTCTTTCCGGGCTACTGTTCTTTTTGTGGTTTTTTTATACGATTGAAACCATCCTTTCGCCATTCGTCCTTTCGTTATTTTTGGCATATTTACTTCATCCCGTAGTGACAAAATTGGAAACATCGTGGAAAGTTCCGCGATGGAGTTCTGCGATGTTCATTATTGTCGTAAGTGTTTCCATTGTTGTTCTGTTGATCATTATAGGACTCCCACATATCATTGGACAGTTTGAAGGAATTTTACTCGCCATTGGAACTATTTCTACACAGTTCGTTGAATGGGTACTCGATGGGCGTTTTATTAAAGCATTTCAGAAATACGGAATCTCTGAAACACAGTTGCGAACAATGCTGACAACAACAATTGCCCCGCGTGTGGAAGATATCCTTAAAGGAATCTTAAAGGGAACATTCGGCATCGTCAGCGGTTTGCAAGTGCTTGTTTCCGGAATTGTGAATATTGTCATCATTCCATTTTTGACATTCTTTCTATTGAAAGATTTTTTTCTTGTGCGCCATCGCTTGAAGATGATGGTTCCTAGAAAGAGAAGGGAACAATCAATTTTATTCTATCATCGAGTGGATGAAATTCTCGGTCGTTATATACGTGGAACAACGATCATCGCAATATTTGACGCCATTGCTGTTTCAACCGGTCTGTGGTTGATCGGAATTCAATACCCACTCGTTCTCGGAATTCTTTCGGGCTTGTTGTTTTTTGTACCGTATTTTGGATTCCTTACAATTTTGAGTGTCTCAGCTTTTGTTGCATCGCTGAGTATGGGTGTTCTCGCATTACCAGTGATAACGACGGTCTCATATCTTACGTTTCTTCATATTGTTGAAACGTATATCATCACACCAAGGGTTGTTGGTGAAAAGATCGGATTACATCCGGTGGTGTTGATCTTTTCCATTTTTATTTTTGGATATTTTTTGGGTTTTATTGGAATGTTGATTGCAATTCCGGCAGCAGCTATTATTATCGTATCGATAAAAGAGTGGGAAATGAATTTGAAAAAGGAAATAAAATTGGAGAAATTGTAACGGATCAAGATCATCAAACATATTAAGGAATAAATGTCAGGGAAATTATATCTCGTAGCAACACCAATCGGAAATTTAGATGACATGACATTTCGTGCCATAGAGACATTGAAAAATGTAGATGTTGTTGTCTATGAAGAACGAAAAGAAGGAAGCCGTTTACTCCGTCATTTTGGGATTGAAAAACCGGTTGAAAGTTTGAATGAACATAACGAGGCTGCATCAACGTTCATTATTCTCGATCATTTACGGAATGGAAAAAGTGTTGCCATCGTTTCGGATTGTGGAACCCCGGTATTTTCTGATCCCGGACAATTGCTCGTTCGTAAAGCAGTTGAAGCTGGAATAAAGATTGTACCAATTCCCGGGGCGTCGTCATTGATGCCTGCGTTGACGGTCTCCGGATTTTCAATTGATCAATTTGTTTTCTATGGATGGTTGTCACCGAAACGTCCACGCCGCATTGCAGAATTGCAACAACTCCGACGCGAACTTCGGGCAATTATTCTTATGGATACTCCTTATAGACTTATTCCGTTAGTGAAAGATATTGCTGAAGTATTTGGAGATTCCCGCCGAATCTGTGTCGCGTTCGACCTTACAATGGCGGATGAAGAAATTTTTCACGGAACTGCGCCTCAACTTGCATCAAAATTTGAGAAAGAGGAGCGGAAAGGTGAATTTGTTGTTGTCATAGAAGGAAAAGGCAAATAGTTCAATTGCTCTTTCTTCACTCATTCTCTATATTTATTTTATGAAGGCTAGACACCAAACATATCAATCAACCAAAGCACCGGAAATTTATGGCGATCATTGGTTCAATTCCGAACCAATCACCCTTCGCGAGTTCCAGGGGCAAATGGTCTTGCTGTTGTTCTGGGATTATACTTCCCCTTCTTCATTGCGGCTACTCCCGCTTATTAATGAATGGTTTCATCGCTATGCGCCTCTTGGTGCACAATTTATAGGAATCCACTCCCCTGAGTTTTCGTTTGCAAAAGATCCGGGTTCGGTAAGTTCGATGTTAAAAAAATATGAGATTCAATTTCCTGTTGTGTCGGATAATGAACGATTTATTGCTAATGCATACCGAATTTCCGAATCTCCATCGATCGTATTGGTTGATGCGTCAGGGAATGTGTATGATGTGGCGCAGCACTCCTTTTCTGCTACACGAATTGAACGGTCAACACAGTATCTGTTGCGTCAAGCTGGTTTCTTCGGTGAGCTTCCAATGCTTGATTCTTTCTATAGCGAACACTTGAATGATCAATCAACATCTGAAATTTATACAGGATATCTTCACGGCTCACTCGGTAATACAGAAGGATATAGTCCGGAAATTCCTTCGATGTATGAAGATCCTCATTATTATGTCGAAGGAAAATTCTATGCGCATGGACTGTGGAGTGCATCGCGAAATTCGATTGTCTATGAAGGTGAATCTCAGGATGGTTATTTGATCTGTACAAGTAATGGCGCGGATGTTGATATATTGGTAGGAAGTGACAAAAAAAAATCTCTTCGTGTGAAGATCGATGATGAACAGATGCCGGTAGAACTGATGGGTGATGATATGAAGCGTGATGCAAAGGGCAATTCTATTCTGATGACCGGTGAAGAACAGATCGTTTCGGTGATTCGTAATCAACAATTTGAAAATCACATCGTAAAATTCATTCCGATGAATACCGGAATAACATTCTATATGTTCTCGTTTCATAAAGAACAACTGCGCAAGAATATTGAACGACCAATCAGCAAGAACTGATGTAATGACAAATCGAGTAACACAACTCTTCAAGATTAATGTTCCGATTATCCAAGCAGGAATGGTGTGGGTTTCCGGATGGAAATTAGCATCGGCTGTTTCTAACGCCGGCGCGCTCGGGCTGATTGGTGCCGGTTCTATGAAACCGGATCTACTTCGTGAGCATATTCGAAAAACTGCATCGGCAACCCCTTCACCATTCGGTGTGAACATTCCTTTACTTCGCGGTGATATCGATGATTTGATCGCAGTGATTCAAGAAGAGAAAGTAAAAATAGTGTTTACTGCTGCTGGGCATCCTGGTCGCCATGTTGAAAAATTTAAAAAATTCGGAGGCATTGTTGTTCATGTTGTTGCAAACATTAAGCAGGCACTGAAAGCACAGGAATGCGGCTGCGATGCAATTGTTGCCGAAGGATTTGAAGCGGGCGGACATAACGGGCTTGATGAAATTACTACGATGGCACTTGTTCCGCAGATTGTTGACGCAGTAACAATTCCGGTAATTGCTGCGGGTGGAATTGCTGATGGACGAGGAATGCTGGCAGCATTTGCTTTGGGTGCAGAAGGAGTTCAGATTGGAACTCGATTTGCGGCAACAATAGAATCTTCAGCGCATGAAGTGTATAAACAAAAAATTGTTGAAGCTGGTGATGGGGATACTATTATAACATATCGGAATATTCTCCCTGTGCGTGCGGTGAAAAATCCGTTTATGGCTCTAGTGCAAAAAGAAGAAACACATAAAGGAATGACAAAAGAACGTATGATGGAACTTCACGCAAAAGGACGAGAACGAAAAGGAATCTTCGAAGGTAATTGGGAAGAAGGGGAGTTGGAAATGGGACAAAGCTCAGGACTTGTTCATGATATTGTCAGTGCAAAGGAAATTGTTGACCGGATAATGAAAGAATTTGAAGAAACCAAGCGAAGATTTATAATTTGACATTTAAAATTCTTTATATCGGGAATATACGAAATGACAAAAGACGGGAGCTTTCAATTGTTGTAATTGATAGCAACCTTTCTTAAATTGTATCAGTGGCGATTTGAAAACGACAGCTTGCAGCCACTCAATGTGCATTAAATTGCTAAAGCGTCAGTGGTAATATTGCTTTATTTACTATTCCCTGACAAAAATGTTTGGGATTTTTTATTTTAAAGAGTGTTTTTGAATTGAGGATATTGAGTTATAAGTTCTAAGTAATAAGTTATAAGGAGTTTGACTATGCAAAATTTTAAGAAGTTGATGGTTTGGGAAAAAGCACACCAGTTAACATTAGATGTGTATGCACTAACCAAAAAATTCCCTAAAGATGAGATGTTTGCTTTGACAAGTCAAATTAGAAGAGCATCATCATCAGTTGCGGCGAATATTGCTGAAGGATGCGGTCGAAAGTCTAAGAATGAGTTTTCGCATTTTTTAGCAATTGCAATAGGTTCGATTAGCGAAGTTGAATATTTTCTGCTCCTTTCAAAAGACTTGAACTATATGACTCAAACAGAATATGAAAAATTAAATAGTATGGCGAATGAGACAAAACGAATGTTAATTTCCTTCCAACAAAAAGTAGAGCAACAATAACTTACTACTTCTAACTTAAGACTTATAACATTTCACAAATGAATAAAAACTTCTTACAAGTGTTGAATGAAAAGATCGTCGTGTTTGACGGTGCAATGGGAACGAATATCCAGACGCAAAATCTTACTGCGGATGATTTTGGCGGCGAACATTTGAACGGCTGCAATGAATATCTTCTTATCTCTAAACCATCGGCGATAGAAAAAGTGCATTCTGAATTTCTTGCTGCGGGCGTTGATGTTATTGAAACCGATACATTCGGTTCATCGTCATTGGTACTGGGAGAATATGACCTGCAGGATCGTGCATATGAGATCAGTAGAAAAGGTGCAGAATTAGCAAAAAAAATTGCGAAAGAATTTTCGACTACATCGCATCCCAGATTTGTTGCCGGGTCGATTGGTCCGACGACAAAACTTCCATCGCTTGGACATATTTCTTTCCGTGATATGGAAAAAACGTATTACGAACAGATCGCCGGCCTCGTTGAAGGGGGAGCCGATTTATTGATCGTAGAAACGTGTCAGGATGTTCTCCAAATTAAAGCTGCACTTGGTGCAGCATTTGGCTATTTCAAAGACAAACGGATCAAACTTCCCGTCATGGCTTCGATTACGATCGAAACAATGGGAACAATGTTGATGGGAACTGAAGTTTCTGCAGCACTTACTGCATTGGATCCGTACGATCTTTCTGTCATTGGAATGAATTGTGCGACAGGTCCCAAAGAAATGTCGGAACATATTCGATACCTCACTCAAAATTCCCGTATCCCCGTCTCATGTATTCCAAACGCCGGACTTCCCGAAAATGTCGGCGGTGTTGCACATTATCATCTCTCTCCGGATGAGATGGTCAAGTGGCTTTCTCATTTCGTAAATGATTTTGGTGTGAACGTTGTCGGCGGTTGTTGTGGTACTCGCCCCGAACATTTAAAAGCAGTCGTTAATGCGCTTTCTGGAATTGTTCCGAAAAGAAGAAATATTGAAAACCAGCCGTCCGTTTCAAGCTTATATTCCAGCGTTACAATGGAAATGAAACCCGCTCCATTGATCGTTGGTGAGCGGACAAATGCAAATGGGTCTAAAAAATTCCGTGACCTACTTCAGGCGGAAGATTACGACGGTATGGTCACAATGGCAAAAGAAGCGCTCAAAGAAGGGGCGCATGTTCTTGATGTCTGCGTTGCATATGTTGGACGTGATGAAGTGAAAGACATGAAAGAATTTGTTTTACGTCTCAATACGCAAGTTCCGTTGCCATTGGTCATCGATTCTACCGAAGCGCCGGTGATTGAAGCTGCATTGGAATTATGTGCGGGGAAAGCGATTGTCAATTCTGTCAATCTTGAAGATGGAGAAGAACGATTTGAACTGGTTTGTCCTTTGGCAAAAAAATACGGCGCTGCTTTAGTGGTGGGCTGTATCGATGACGATC
>JANXZD010000084.1 GCA_025355705.1 Bacteroidota bacterium
TGAAGGCTACGTTGTCGAAAAGAATATTGGAAATATGGACTGCCGGTTTGATGTTGTTTCAGTAATTGTGAAAGACGAAAAAGCAGAGTGTAAGATATTGAAAGACTGTTTTTAATTATTAAAAACAGTAAGTTATAAAAATAATTCTAGGAGAATACACCATCGAAAAGAAATTAACACTGAAAGATGTCGACGCATTGTCGCTACTTGGATATAATGATTCGCATCTGCATCTGATTGAACAACGGTTCGATGCATCGATTACTGCACGCGGAAGCAATATCACATTGCGTGGTGAAGAGAAAGAACTGCAACAACTCGAACGCGTCTTTAACGAACTTCAATTTTTACTTTCAAAGAATGGTTCACTCACAGCAAATGATGTCAATACAGTTCTTGACCTTGTTGTCGATATCTCCACACCTACTTTCAGTGCATTAAAAATGAAAGAAAGTGATGTTGTTGTTCTTTTTACTAAGAATTCTATCATCAAAGCAAAAACACCAAACCAGCGTGTCTACTTAGATAAAGCACAGCGCAACGATATTATTTTTGCTATTGGACCTGCGGGAACTGGTAAAACATATCTTGCCGTTGCGATGGCGGTTGCAAGTTTGAAGAATAACGAAGTGAGCAAGATCGTTCTTGCTCGTCCTGCTGTAGAAGCAGGTGAATCGCTCGGATTTTTACCCGGTGATATGGCACAAAAGATCGATCCATACCTTCGTCCATTATATGATGCATTGGATGATATGCTGCCGAGCGAGAAATTGAAATTATATTTGGAGCGCCGCATCATTGAAATTGTTCCTTTGGCGTATATGCGCGGACGAACACTGCACAATGCATTCGTTATTCTTGACGAAGCACAGAACGCAACGGCAATGCAGATGAAGATGTTTCTTACACGTCTTGGCAATAATTCCAAAGCGATCATTACCGGCGATGTAACACAGATCGATCTTCCGGCAAATGCAATTTCCGGTCTTGTGCAGATACAAGAAGTGTTGAAGAAGATCGAAGGAATTGATTTTGTCTATTTCGATAAGACCGATGTTGTCCGTCATCGTCTTGTGAGAGATATTATTGAAGCGTATGACAAATTTGGTGATAAGGGGAACGGTAAGGGAAAATAGTAATTATTTTCCTTTCGCTTCATTCCATAACACATCCATCTCTTCTAAACTTGTTTGATGAATATCTTTTCCCTGTTCTAGTAATTTCTTTTCGATGTATTGAAATCGTGAGGTGAACTTTTGAATGGTTGAATGCAATGATTCTTCCGGATTCACATCAATAAATCGTGCATAATTAACAAGAGAGAACAAGACATCGCCGAATTCTTCGTATGTGTGGGCTTTATTACCTGATGCGATCGCAGATTGTAATTCAGAAAGTTCTTCCTCAACTTTCTTCCAGACATCTTCCTTTTCTTTCCACTCAAATCCGACCTTTGCTGCTTTCTTCTGAACTTTTTCGGCTTTCATTAAAGCAGGATAATGATTAGGAATTCCTTCTAACACAGAGATTCTTCCCTCGCTCATTTTAATTTTATCCCATAACGCAATTTGCTCTGCGCCGTTATTTATTACAGCATCGCCATAAATGTGAGGGTGTCGCCGGATCAATTTTTCATTGATAGTGGTAAATACCTCTTCAATCGTAAATATCTTTTCTTCTTCAGCAATAATGGAATGAAACGCCACCTGTAATGCCACATCTCCAAGTTCACCTTTTAGATCATCAAAGTTTTTACGGTCAATGGCATCCAGTGCTTCATATGCCTCTTCGATGAAATGTTTTTTCAGTGTTTCATGAGTCTGTTCTTTATCCCACGGGCATTCTTTGCGCAGACGCCTCATGATCGTGATGAATTCATCAAATTCTACCATGGTTATTTCCTTTACCAATTAAATGGCATTTAAGCAATACTAAACCATCTATTAAAGAGTTGTGAGAGATAAAAATATTAGCTTTTCCGAAAACCCTTTTGTAATTTTCCATCAACAACCACCGACTTGAATGAAAAAAATACTGCTTATATTGCTTGCCTTGTTACTTTCTATTTTGATATTTACGAAAATCATTTTGCGTAAACAGAGCGCCGATTTTCTTGTTATCAACGCAGTAATTTACACAGTTGATGACGATAATTCGAAAACTGAAGCGATGGCAATTCGCGGAAGCAGAATAGTTGCAATCGGTTCTACACAAGATATACAAAATCAATATACTTCACAAAATATCATCGATGCGAATGGGAAGACGATCGTTCCCGGATTGATCGACTCGCATGCACATGTAATGGGTCTAGGACAGAGTGTAACGGAGTTGAATCTTTACGCCACAACTTCTTCGAAACAGATCGCTGAATTGGTTGCAGAAAGAGTGAACAATGCAAAACCAGGCGAATGGATCCGAGGTCGAGGTTGGGATCAAAATGATTGGGAAAGTACTACCTCGGAAAAACCATTTCCCAATGCTGCAATACTTGATAAAGTTTCTCCAAATAATCCGGTGATCTTATCCCGTATTGATGGACATGCTATTTGGGTAAATTCGAAAATGATGGAATTGGCGAAGAATAACACCGATCTAAGAATAGAAATTGAAGGGGGAAAAATTCTTCGTGACAGAATGGGAAACCCTACTGGAATATTTGTTGATAATGCCGAAGCGGTGATACGAAATATTGTTCCCGAATATTCTAAAGAAGAAAAGATCAAATTGTATCGCCAAGCATTCGATGAATGTTTGAAGGTTGGACTAACCGGCGTTCATGATATGGGAATTGACGAAAAAGATTTTGAGATCTATCGTGAACTATTGGATAAACAAGAATTACCGTTACGCATTTACGCTCAGATCAGTGGGAATGGAAAATTTTGGGATCAAATGATGACATCCGGTCCGTACCTGGATCATGTGGGGAAATTTCTTTCCGTTCGTTCCATAAAATTGTATATGGATGGCGCCCTAGGTTCGCGTGGTGCCGCATTAATAGAACCATACAGCGATGAACCCGAAAGCCGAGGGCTGATTACATTCTCCCCTGACTCTGTTCGCATCGTTACTGAACAGGCATTGCAAAAAGGATTTCAAGTGTGTGTTCATGCGATTGGTGATAGAGCAAATAGAATTGTTCTGGATGAATTTGAAAAAGCTTCGAAAAAATATCCAAACCAAGCCCGCAGCGCGCGACTGCGAATAGAACATGCCCAAGTTATCTCGATGGATGATATTCCCCGATTTAAAAAACTCAACGTAATTCCAAGTATGCAGCCTACTCACGCAACGTCCGATATGTATTGGGCGCAAGCGCGACTTGGTCCCGAGAGAATTTTAGGTGCTTATGCCTGGAGATCGTTGATCAATGGCGGAAATATCATTCCTGCGGGTTCAGATTTCCCGGTTGAATTACCAAATCCTTTATTCGGATTCTATGCGGCAATTACTCGTCAGGATAAAACAGGAATTCCAAACGATGCCACCGATGTTGCAACACGATTTCAACTTTCTGCGGAGGGGATCAAAGATTCCATTCACTTTAAAGGCGGCTGGTATGTTGAACAACGGATGACGAGAGAGGAAGCACTGCGATCATTCACCAAATGGGGAGCGTATGCAGAGTTTATGGAAAATGAAAAAGGGAGTCTTGAAGCAGGCAAACTTGCAGATTTTGTTTTGTTATCAAAAGATATTATGACTGTCCCTGCAAAAGAAATATTGACAACAGAAGTTGAAATGACAGTTGTTGGCGGAAAAATTCGTTATCGAAAAAACTGAGCACACTATCTTGTCCATCCTATCCATGCGGAGAAGTATTTCGTTTAGGAGGTAATTATGTACGAAAAATTATTATCGGAAACAGAGAAATTCATAGAATTACAAAAACAGAAAGAAGTTCCAATCCTTGAGATTTGGGGCGCCATGGCTGAGCGTGCTGAAGAGTTAAAATTTGATATGCCGGAAAATCTCGGTGATTTTGAATTTCTTCTTGAAGCGGACAAACGGTTTATATTTATCAAACCAAAATTAGAAGAAGATATTGAAGATGTTGACCTTGGAGAAGAAGAAGGCGAATACGAAGTTGGCGAAGATTTCTTTGAGGTTGAGAAAATGGAAAAACTCGGATTTAATCAAGATCAAATTGTAGGACTAAAGAAATATGAGAAGAAAAAAACGTCCGACGATGACGATGACGATTCTTCGAAAGCACCGCGTCCAATTGCCGGTTCCATAAAAACTCCGGCAGCTAAAAAAATAAAACCTGTTGCTGCAAAAAAACCTTCTGCCGCAACAAAGAAAAAATCTCCGAAGTCCAAACCTGTTAAACCGAAAAAGAGAAAGAAGTAATTTTTTGGGATCACCGATCACTGAAAAAAAAATCTGGATGATTCTCGATCTTATCACCTGGGGGACGGAATATCTTGTCGAAAAAAGTATTGCTGATGCACGACTCAATATTGAATTGATGCTTGCTCATGTGCTGCGATTTAATCGTATGAAGCTCTATACGAATTTCGACAGACCTCTTTCAGACGACGAGCTTGCACAATTCAAACAATTATTGAAACGGCGGTTGACCCATGAACCGTTACAATATGTTCTGGGCGAAACAGAATTTATGGGTTTGAAATTTACCGTTGATCAACGAGTGCTTATTCCTCGTGCCGATACAGAAATACTTGTTGAAGCAGTTATTGAAAAGATCAAAGTTGATTTTGCCGGTGAAGAAGTAATAAACATTTTGGAGATCGGAACCGGAAGCGGTTGCATTGCGATAAGTCTTGCAAAAATGCTCCCTAACGCTTTGGTTGTTTCAATTGATCGAAGTGAAGAAGCGTTGGTATTGGCATTATATAATGCTGAAGCAAACGTTGTTACTGATAGAATCACATTCCTCAAACAGGATTTTCTATTAGAAATTGATTCTTCTCGAAAGTATCATTGTATCGTTTCTAATCCG
>JANXZD010000316.1 GCA_025355705.1 Bacteroidota bacterium
ATTTGCTACCGAAAGTTCTATTCGGTTACCGGAAGAAGCAAACGGAATTGTATGTTGCGCAAATGTGCCAGTAACAATAAGAAGTATACTTAACAATATTTTCATAATTCATCCTTCGCATTTCCTAAAATTAATTTCAAAAATATATTTAATCATTGTCATTTCGATTCCGACGTTATTTGTCGGGAGAGAAATCTCTTTTATCTTTAAAGCAATTTAGAACCTTGCGAAGGTTTGAAACCTTCGCAAGGTTTTCCTGATTTTTACTGCGCTACGTTCAATTGTATTTCGACCAATGGATTTGTTGAAAGATTTTGTGTTTTATCCGCCTGAGCCGTTCCAAGCTTTGCTCTGAACTGCAAATTTACAGGGAGTAGTTCTTTAGTTGCTTGACCACTTACCGTTGTTCCAAAACTTCTCCACGCGCCGGAATAATATGTCACTATTGCGTTATTCACAGGATTGTTCTGCAAGTTCTTTACACTTACAGCAGCCAAAACGGTAGAAAACAAAACTGTGTTGTTACTTCCTATATTCTGCGCTTTATCGATGCTTCCATAAGCGTACGTCATTCTAAATGAGTAACTGCCTGCTAAAAGCTCTTTTGCTGCAATGCCGTTGGATGTTGTTCCAAATGTTCTCCACGCCCCAGCGTAATATTGCACTGTTCCGGTATCTAACAATGTTCCGTTACTATTTTTTAACTGCACCGCTGCATTAACGGTTTGGAATATTACCGTATCACTATTTACCGGCACATTGCTTTTTTGTTGTGAGCCGTACGCGTACGTCATTCTTAGACTGAGTGTTGTTTTGGTTGTGTTGATGCTGAATGTTCCGTCGTTGTTATTGACTGCGTCTTTCCAGTTTGCGTCGTAGTATTGCAATGTTCCGTTGGAAAGTTTTGAGCCATTGCTCGATATAAGTTTAACAGCAAAGAATGGCGCAGTTTGTACTTGTGGCAATATGTTTGCTACATATTCTGTATTGAACCTGAGCAAAGCATAAGCTTCACTTGATAAACTCGCAGTGCTATCTATATCAACATCTTTAAGGGCTTGTTGCAGAACGGTTCTAGCTCCAACGCTATCGCGTTGCACGAGTTTTGTTTTTGCCGATGCAAAGTAGTTGAGGTATTTATCTTTGATACTTTGGGTTTTTATCCAACCCAATGTAAAGGATTGGTTGGCATAGTTGGCGAGTGTATCGCACCATTCCACTGATCCAAATGTTACAGAAGTATCTCGCGTTCCAAGCGTGTAACCTGTCACGGAGTTAGTCAAAATGTTTTGTCGAGCCTGTTCTTCTGTTGAACAACATACATGTCCTGAATATCCTTGTAAATAATACTTCACTATCATAGGCAGAGCAACACTCTTTGTGATAAAACCATTTAAAGTTTTTCCCGGTTTAATAGCTGATCTTATCTTATCAAAATCTACATCAAATCGCCTCCCTCCGATAATTGATGTCCCACTTGACCAAGGTGAAGGAGCATAATAGTTAGATGCATCTTCAATACCTTCAACGCCGATCCACTCAATTTTTTGTTTGCTATTCAAATGATTGCTTACAGCATACGTATAAATAAAATTGTTATTTATTCTTTCAACTTTGCAATTTACTGTTGCTTGAAAACGGTTTGCCGGAATGAAGTCACTTTCAGGAACTTGTCTTACACTGGGCCACAAGCCATATTGTGCTCCGTTCCAACCATAAGTAACGTAAGGATATGTGCTTGTTTTAAAATCATCCGGTATTTGCATATCCGATATTTCTGTTCGTATTTCCATAATACCATCACCATCGGTATCAATCAATTCACATTCTGCCGATCCAGCCATCTCTTCGCTTATAAACTTTCCTTTTGTGCCATCCCAACTAAGTATGTTTATATAAGTTGCAAACGGTATTCCATCACCCGGACTAGTCCTATGGTGTCGTAAAAATAACAAGTCAATTTCACCATCATTATTTAAATCTTGGGAATAAAGTAATTCGCCATAAACACCATATCCCGCTAAACATTTTTCTGATCCAGGAAAATTATCCCAGATTATTTGCCCACCCTTCACCATCCCGACAATAAATGTATCCGGCATGGCATCCGAGCTATACCGGTATGCAGAGAATAGGACGCACCCCGATAATGTTCCGTAAATATCCTGAATTTTTTCATCTCTTGAATAATATATTTGTGCATCAAACATAGTATATTCAAAATCAAGTCCTTGACCATATCGAGCGTCAATAAGCTGTTTAACTTGATTATAAATGGTAAGCTGTTTGTCAAATATTTCCTGACTAAACGAAATACTAATAACTAGTAGTGTCAGTAAAATCATCTTGAGTAAATATGTAATCTGCGTGTTCATGTATTCTCTCCGTATGTCATTATTTGGGCAAGTATTTTTGGGTTCTATTCCAGACATCGTTGCCATATCCCAATTCATAAAAATTATACATCTGTAAGGCGTTTATCCAGCACTCTTCAAATCCATTACAATTGAAAGTACGTATTTTCCCATCAATTTTTATTTTTCGATTTGTTATTTTCCATTGTGATTCTGGAATCGAAGAATTAAATAACAAATGAAGTTTTCTCAGCAGAAAATCACAATACCGAGGCATCAATATGTTTTGTTCATTCAGCATTTCCGGATATTTGGAAGAATTTGTTTTATCCATATATTGCGTATCGGTTGGACCGTACCTGCCTTCAGTTTCTGCATTGAACTTTCCATCTGTTATTGCCAACGTGTACATCATTTGAGTAAACCCATATGAAGTAAAAATCCGTGTTTGCCCCAAACGATCGAATCCTTTCCCAAAAGCAGTAGATGTGTCCATTATAAGAGACTTGACAAAAGTATGTGCGGAAACTTTGGGATTCTTAATCTTGTTAGTAATATTCTTCTTCCATTCTGCGTTCCATTTATCATTTAAATTTTTACTGCCAAGTATAAGATCTGGATCATTATCGTTCTCTCCATAACGAACATATCTATTTCCCCAATTATCGTAAAGATATCGTGAGATCTTTATTTGTGTCTGGATGTAAAAAGTTGGATAAACACTTGAATTTGAATGTGATGGCGGAAAACTTAATCCCATGCTATTATCGGTTATTACAAACTTATTGTTCTTAAATATATCATCTTTGATTGTTTTTTGCGCATCTTGAAACGGCTCATATCGCCACTTAGGTTTAAATGATGATTCTTTTTCCATTTGTCCTTTAATGAGCTGTGGCGGTATTCCGTTTTCTCCTGCATATTTGAATATCCATTCATCCAACCACAGAGTCTGACCAAATACATCGGTAACCCGTGTATGTCTTTCATCATCATTTAAATCCGGATTGCCTAATACAGTTGGTTTCTTCACCGTAATTTCCAAGTAACCGTTTCGACCTTCAGCCGGTAATGATGCATGCAACTGTATCTTATACATTGTATTTGCCTTCCAGTATCTGCCAATCAAACGTATCATTCCGTTTCCTAAATTCTCCGTCGGTATTTCTGGTGTATGTTTATTTTTTTCCCAATACACACCTATCTTATCATTATTAATAGCATTCGGTGAAATTATTGGATCACTAAACACAACATTTTCATTTCCGTCAACCAAAGAGGGATAATTCGATTCATGAATGATAAGCCTATCTACGTTATCTGGATCTGGTATAGCATGATAATATTTTGTCTCACCAAGTAAAATCGTATTCGTTTTTATTTCAAGAGCCGTTGGCATATTACATGTAGCACCACTATTAATCAAATATTGTTGCCCGTTCGCTTTTGCTTTACGGTGCTGTTTGTGCAATCCTGTTTTTCCATTATCAGGTATACTCCTCGTATTTCCACCTTCCGGGACTATTGGTGCAAGTGAAGCGTGAAAAGAAACTTGCACACTATCCGGCTCAATATTTTTGTTTGCAATAAATTGTATCGGTGCTTCTACATTATCAAACGATTCTGATGTATCTCCGTATGCTGTCAACAACGTTCCATATCCTTTGCCATCGCTGATTCCAACATTGAAAAGTGTTCCGTAAGGGTAATCAAGGTATAGCGTATCATTTATTTTTCTTTTTACGATTACATCAATTGTATCTCCGGGCGCAATGTTAGAATCTGAGAGTGCAACGGTCGGGCAGCCTTTCGGTAATATCAACACGCTTCCAGTTCCAATTGCATTAGCATTATCACTGCTGGAAACGGTAAAGTTTATTGTTATAAGGCTGTCCGGCATAATTCCATCGGCAACAAACTGCACTCCACCGCTAACAAGATTATAGTATGTAAACCCAGAACCTCCGGGCGGAGCAATAATAAATGCGTTCGAGTTCAAATCTTTTTCTTTTAGAATGGTGTTCGCATTTACTTTTTTATCAATTGATTTGGCTTCATCCGAAAACAATATTCTTTTCTTGGTATCTGCATTACTGTTATTGGTATGCAGTGGTAGTAATGCGTTGCTATTTCTTTTTGTAGTGCTATCCGTAATAGCTCTTGATGCAATGCCTCCGGTTTCAAAATGTCCGTACCCTTCCGGTGTTGCTGTAATCGTA
>JANXZD010000367.1 GCA_025355705.1 Bacteroidota bacterium
AAGCGTTTCGTGATCTTTTTTTAGATGAGAAAGAAGTTCAGTCGAATAAGATCCATTGAAAGATTCGATTGTTTGTGGCGTTGAAAGAAGGGATTGTGCTTCAAAATATGCCGCGCGTTCATCTAAATGTTCGCTCGTAACAAGCAACGATGTAAGTTCACCATGTTCATTTTTTATTTTTTCAGGAAGAGACCACGAACGTGCATTGATTGAAATTGGAAGTGTTGATCGTAATACTGAACGGAGTTCGTTGATTCCATTTTTTTTGCTCGCAATTGTAGGGATTATTGGTATGCCAAGGGATTTTGAGAGTTCATGTACGTCTATTTTTATACCATCTCGTTCCGCAACATCGATCATATTCAGCGCAATAACAACTGGGAATTGTTGATCAATGATCTGGCTTAAAAGATATAGATTCCGCTCTAGATTACTTGCATCTATCACGCAAATTACCGCATCGGGAAGAGGCGTTCCAGAGATCTTGCCAAGCAGTACATCGGTTGCAATTTTTTCATCAGGTGAATTTGCTGAGAGTGAATATGTTCCCGGAAGATCTAATAAATTGATTTCATTCCCATCGTCAAAAAGGATTTTCCCTTCTTTTTTCTCAACAGTAACTCCTGGGTAATTTCCCACCTTTTGACGTAATCCGGTGAGTGCATTGAACAATGTAGTTTTTCCGCAATTTGGATTGCCAATAATTACGATGTTCTTCAGTTTTATTTTGGGATGTTCATTTGTCATTTATTTTTTGCAATAATAACCGATTCAGCTTCAACTTTTCGTATAGATAGGCGATATCCACGAATTTTAATTTCAATGGGATCACCGAGCGGTGCATATCGGATAAGTTCAATTGTTGTTCCTTTTAATAACCCAAGTTCCAACAATCGCATTTTTAATTTTGGATTAGCCGTCGTAATGTTCTCAACAATGCCACATTCGCCGGGCTGTAATAAGTTAAGAGTGGTTTCGCTCATTATTCAAGCGCACTGACAATGATTGTCTTTGCTACACTATGGTTTAATCCGATTCGCGTGTTGCATACTTCGCAGATTAATTGTGTCGATCCGTTTGTAACACAACGGACTGTAGCATTTTCACAAAACCCTAATTCACGTAAACGATGACATGTTTCAGGGTGTGTATTGAGTTGTTGTATTCGAACTGTTGTTCCTGACAGAGTATGTGCTAATGTGTTCATTTTATTCTTTGACATTTTGAGCAGATTCCAAAAATTTGGAGAGTAGAAGTCTGTACTTTGAATAAATTTTCATCACTTACTTCTTTTTGTATCTTTTCGATCCGGTCGTTTACAAATTCAATAATATCACCGCATTCCAAACAAATTAAATGATGATGATGTGGACGGCCAAAAGCTTTTTCGTATCGGGAATGATTTTCACCGAATCGATATTTTGATATTAGTCCGCAGTCTTGAAGTAAGTCGAGTGTGTTGTACACCGTTGCACGAGAAACTTTTTGGCCGCTGGTTTTTACTTGAAAAAAAAGTTCATCGGCATCAAAGTGTCCATCAAAATTCATTACCGCTTCCATAATAATAAATCGTTCCGGCGTAATCCTATAACTGCCCGATTTTAAGTACTTTGTAAAGTTTTCTTTAGCTAATGCTATATCCATTAATTTTATTTAGACTTAATCTAAATAAATATACATTATATTTTTACCTTGATCAAGAAATATTTGCGAAATTATCGAAATTTCGCAAATTGGACTAAGATAGACCTGTATTGTCTAAACATTGAATTTTCGTACAGAGCGAAAATTCATTATATTAACAGATATGCAACAAATTTCATACCAACAAGTCCTAAAAGGAAACTATGATTAGTCTTTTGAATCAAGTTGTTATAATCACTGGTGGTTCACGCGGAATTGGAGCTGCAAGCGCTATTTTATTTGCAAAAGCAGGTGCTGATGTTGTAATCACCTATACCAAAAATGAGAAAGCTGCAAATTCTGTTATCGAAAGCGTGAAGAATGAAGGAAGAATTTGCATAGCAATTAAAGCTGATATTTCTAAACAAACGAATGCAAAAAAAGTTGTTCATCAATCTTTGAAAAAATTTGGTCGTATTGATATTCTTGTGAACAACGCTGGAATTTGGACATATGGTAAAATAGGTTCTATGAGCGAAAAAGTGTGGAAAGAAACTATGCGGATTAATCTTGACGGAATGTTTTATTTGACCAATGCTGTTGTTCCCTATATGAAGAAACAACATCGTGGGAAAATTATTAATATTTCGAGCACGGCAGGTCAACGTGGTGAAGCAGAACATTCACATTATGCAGCGTCAAAAGGAGGGATGATTTCATTCACCAAAGCAATTGCAACAGAATTAGGTCAATTCAATATCAATGTAAATTCCGTTGCTCCTGGCTGGGTAGACACCGATCTAAATGATTCTGTTTTTTCTAACAAAGAATATAAGGAGCAAGAGCGAAAAAAAATCCCTATTCAACGGATTCCAACTCCTGAAGATATTGCAGGACCAATCGTATTTCTAGCGTCAGATCTTGCGCGACACATTACCGGTGAAATTATGAATGTTAATGGCGGAAGTGTATTGGTTGGATGATAAAAGAGACTATACTCGAATTTTCAACTGAAATAGAGGCAACCACAAAAGAATTATTTGATTTTCACCTTAACTTCAACGATGTAACAATTGTTACCCCATTGATGATCAAGGTCAGATTTTTATTAGTGCAAAGGTAATAGAAATTGGCAGTATAATTATAGTTGAAGTAAAACAATTTGGACGTTGGATGCCATGGGAGATTGTGGTTGAAAAACACGAACCAAATTCTCTGATAGCTGATTATCAATCAGGGAAAGGTCCGTTCAAATCATGGAGACATGAACATATCTTTAAAGAACGTAATGGAAAAACTATTCTTACTGATCGAATATTCTAGCGGCTACCATTTGGAGTTTTGGGTATGACAATGGATATACTATTGATGAGATTTATTCAACGCATAGTATTTGCATACCGACATAAAAAAACACGAGAGTACTTTAGACGAAATGATTGAACACAAATCTCTTCGGTTCACTATTATTATCGTAATTTGTATTTCGGTATTATTCGGAATTTTGAGTAATTTTAAGATACAGTACCAATTTTATCTATGGGAATTATTCGTTGATACAAAAATTATTGCGTTGATGCTTTTGTTATTATTCCTGCACAAGAAGAACACGCTCCAGTATCTTAATATTAAACTTCTATTATCGAACTGGAATTTTAAAAAAAACATTGCATTTTTTTTCCTTCCATTGTTTTTTTATGCGACCTCTATTTTTGTTGGCTTACTATTTAAAGAAACTTCACTAAATAAACTTGATAACACTTCAACATTAATTCTCGCTACAATATTTGATATCCCTGCCATTTTTGTTTTTTCAATGACTTCAATACTGGTTGAAGAGATTTTTTTTCGAGGATTTATTCTCTCCACAATTTTGCAAAAACGTTCACTCACGAATTCAATTATTCTAACCAATTTATTATGGGTTGTGTATAGTGTCTCTGAAATAATTGGAATCGAAGAAATTAATGTAATAAAGTTTATTCTTCTCCTATTATTTTTCTTATCCGTCGGAATACTTTGTTCCGCAGTTACAGAACGATATAGATCAATTTGGTTCGGATATTCTCTGCGAGTAGGATTGATAACATTAACTCCAATTGTTATAACGACTTTATTGTCAGATTCAGATTCTTTTTTCACTACTGAGTCTCTAATCTTTAATGCTGAGGGGATGATTGTTTCATTTATACTGCTTCTCAGTAGTTTTATTTTTTATCGGGCAGCTCAAAAAATTTTAGATCAACAGCAAGAAAAATTGCAAATATGAAATTTTCCTTGACTATTTACCGAATTCAGGCAATATTTAATAGTTAATCGATATATTTTTCAATCAAATAAAGGAGTAATGATGAGTCGTTATACAGAACTCGTTGAATTAGTTCAAACATTCGAGAAGGATTTCATCAAATTTTACGATAAAGGTAATAAATCTGCAGGAACACGTGTTCGTAAACATATGGCAGAATTAAAACGTAAAGCTCAAGATATTCGTATTGAGGTACAAGAGTTAAAAGGTACATCAGACGAAGGCGAAACACCTGAAACATCTGCAAATGTGTAAATAAACATCATATTTTTACTAAAACCGACAATCGATGTCGGTTTTTTTATTTCCGGAACAATTTGTAAGAATCACCGTCTAATACAATAAAAAATCCTCAATGGCAAATCCCGCAGTCATTAATATCATAAACGCAAATATTCCTCATCAACAGAAAAGTGATGATTCTCTCATTATACTCTTCCAAAATGGAGAACGTGATGTTTTTCGTTTTTTAGTAGAACGATATCAGGAAAAGGTTCGGAACATAGTCTTTTCCATTTTTAACGACTCTGATCTCGTTGACGATATTTCTCAAGAGGTTTTTATTAAAGTTTTTCAGGCTCTCCAAAACTTTCGCTTTGAATCGTCGTTTTATACATGGATATACAGAATAACAGTGAATAAATGCAGAGATGAATTGAGGAAGAAAAAAGTTAAAAGATTTTTCTCATTTGCAAGTTTTGAAAAAACAACTAACCTGAAAATTGAGAATATGGCGACAACAACCTTCGATGACGAGAACATGATGGGAGTGATTGAAGAAACGTTGAAGAAGTTACCTGAGAAATTTCGAATGCCGATCATATTGAAAGATATTGATGGATTATCCTACGATGAGATTGCAGAAGTATTGGATTGTCAAGTGGGAACCGTAAAATCACGGTTATCTCGCGGACGATCAATGTTAAAGGAATTATTGATGCCGATATTGGTATAAGATGAATTATTTATCACAAAAAGAATTAGACCAGATCATCTCGTTGTATTTAGACGGTGAACTTGATGATGATGAAGCAAAAAAATTCGAAGAATATCTCGAGACACATCCAACTGTTTTGCGCGAAATTGAAATTCTACAAACTGCGAAACGAACCCTTTCAACCAAAGAAAAATTTCCAAAAAATGATTGGTTCTGGTTGAAATTATCCAACAGACTGGAACAGAAAGAATCTCACCTTCATAGAATTGTGCCGGGCGTTCGTTCTGTCTTTGCTTTTTCTAGCATTGCTTCGATGATTGCATTGATTGTTGGAATATTGTATTTCAGAGAGAGTCCGCTATTTTACCAATTCTTTGTTGATAAAAAGAATTTGGTTGAAAATGTTTATCGAAATAATATTATGACAGGGAATATCCTGCCGTTATTTTCTAATCTTTCGAAGGATGACGTATTAAATTTTGCCTTGTTTGGAAGTATTGCGATTGATTCGGCAAACAATACAACATTGAGTGTAAAAAATTCGAAAGACAAAGGTTCACAAATTCAGATTATGCGTAACGAAAAGTTGCCCGCACCACCTGTAACGGTAAAAGATTTTGCAAAAGAAATTGGGATCTCATCCAATCAACAAGAGATCGTGGATTCTATTCTTGGTTCATATAAAGAAAAGCTTCAAGCTTCGGTGCTTGTGAGCGAGAATGACGAAGTTGCGATCCATACGGAACTTGTTGATTTGAATCGCGCAATGGTTTCAACGATTGCAGCCTGTCTTGAACCAACACAGAGGACTCGATTTCAGCGATTTCTTGAAATCAGAAATGCACCATATGTTGTTATTGCAGTTAATGCGCCGAAACTTGAACCTCACGTTATTTGGAATAAAATTCCGAGTGTTTCGAGCAGTCACAATTATGTCATCATTTCTCCAGATTCCGTTGAATTTGGTGAAATGAGAATTAATGTAGATAGTATTCGTGAAGTTGCACGACGTAGGGAAATGAGATACAAACGATTGATGACAGAACGAATGGTTGCAGAATTAACTGACCGTCAACAGCGTATTGAAGAGAACTTAATCGGAATGGGACAAAATCGTGTTCGTATTCAATCTTCTAGCGGTGCATTTCAAATTCATTTTGAACCACCTACTGCTTCTAATCAGGATGTAGAAATGATAGACATGGTAAAACCTCGGCTTGGAATTCCAGCAACACCGAGAACTTTGGTCAATGAAATGAGAGTTAGTGGAGACTCTTTATTTTCGTTTGAAATGCCGATGGATGACCTGACACGGACTATGTTCAAACATATGCAAAATGGAGAGTTTCATTTTGAAGTTATTGATACGGTTATACAGGGGCCAAAAATGAAAGTGACTTTCAAGACTCCATCCAATAAACGGGAATTTGAATCGAAATTGCGTGAATTGAAGAATCAAGAGCGAGATCTTATCGATCTGGACTCATTGTTACTTGAAAGTGCCAAACATGGAATTGAAACTCTTCCTGCAAAAACAAAACATACAAAAAAGGAATTTGAAATTTAAGCAATACTATTTCCCATTATCAACCTCATTCTTACGTGGATGAGGTTTTATATTTTCATCATCGCGTTGTTGTTACTGGTTCGTATAAAATCTTTTAAGGAATTCTGGAACAATAAACCAGATATGATTTTTACATTACTTACACTTGGTATACTTGCTGAAGCGGCTATTTTTCAAACCACCAGTTATATTCCGGCCGATAATAATATTTTTTTTCACAGCTTTGCTTTTGCTTTT
>JANXZD010000106.1 GCA_025355705.1 Bacteroidota bacterium
ATTAATAGTATTGAACGGCTTTGGTTTCAAGAAGGGGAATTATTTGGTCTCTCTAAACTTGAAATAATCTTCAACTTGTTTAACCGATCTCGTATTCAGAATATCTTTCTTCTCGCACCACCCTTTTCGTGCAATTCCAACACCATATTGAACATCAGTCAGTCCAGTAACAACATGTGAATCCGGATTAATTGCAATCATTACACCTTTGCTGATCGCATACTTCACTATCTGCCAATCCAAATCCAACCGCATTGGATGTGCGTTGATCTCAATGATCTTTCCAAGATCTGCGGCTGCGTTGATAATTTCTGTTTGATTTAACGGATATCCGTCCCGTTCAAGCAGTAACCGCCCAGTCAAATGTCCAAGAATTGTCACATGCTTGTTCTTGAGCGCTTTCTTGATCCGCTTGGTCATATCAGCTTCATTCAATTTGAAGTTACTATGTACCGAGGCAACAATATAATCAAATGATGATAACACCTTGTCACTAAAGTCCAAATCACCATTCGTTAAAATATCTACTTCGCTACCATTGAAGAGTCTAAAATTTTTAAACTTGGCGTTGAGCGTATCAATTTCCTTGTGCTGTTTTTTTACTCGTTCTTCGGATAGACCGTTTGCATAAGCGGCAACTTTGCTGTGGTCAGCAATGCCGAGATATTCCCATCCGAGTTTTTGCGCTCCTGCAGCCATCTCGGATAACGTATTTTGACCGTCGCTATAATTAGTATGGCAGTGAAACGTACCGCGAATATCATCATAAGTGACCAATTTGGGAAGTTTACCAGATTGTGCAGCTTCAATCTCACCAAGGTCTTCACGTAGCTCTGGTTCGACGTAATCGAGCCCTACAGCCCTATAAATGTCTTCTTCAGTCTTGCAGAGAACAACTTTCTTGGACTTTCTCCCTTTTTCTCCTGCATTAATGACTGCAAAGCCGTATTCGTTCAATGTCCAACCATTTTCACGCGCTAACGAACGGATATGTACATTATGATCCTTGCTTCCAGTAAAATAATTCAATGCAAATGGAAATTCTTTGTCATCAACAACACGAAGGTCACAGTTGATGCCAACGTTCAGCACAACACTAGCTTTGGTTTCGCCTTCACCGGTGATTCGTTCAACACTTTTATGAGACGTAAATAGCTTCATGATTTCTTTCACGTCGTTTTTTTTTGCGCTGACAACGATATCGATATCACCGATCGTTTCTTTTCTGCGGCGAAGACTTCCTGCAAGTTCAGCTCGAATAATTCCTTTGTGTGATTTGATCACTTCAAAGATCGATTGTGCAGCAGTTTCGGCAACGTTGATATGGAATTTGGAAGAGTGTTTGCGAACCTGTTCAATACCAAGAAGAATATTTTCTTCAGTTTTTTTACCGAAGCCTTCAAGCTTCTCCAACTTTCCCGCTTTGGCAGCTTTCTCAAGATCTTCGATAGAAGAAATTTTCATCTTCTTATACAGAAATGCAACTTTCTTTGGTCCCATTCCTTGGATCTTCATCATATCAAAGATTCCAGCAGGGAAAAACTTTCTTAAACTTTCGTGATCAGGAGATTTTCCAGTAGTAACGAGATCGGAAATAATCTTAGCGGTGCTTTCGCCAATCCCTTTTATCTTACGAATCTCTCCGTTCTCAACAAGTGTTTTCAGATCTTCAGTAACACCGGCAAGAACACGTGCCGCATTATGAAATGCTCTGCTCTTAAAAGGATTCTCTCCTTTTAATTCTAGAAGCGTTCCAACTTCATCAAGTATGTCGGCAATTTGGGCTTTGTCCATAACAATTTAATATTTTTTCTCAACAAAATTTCTCAATAAAATTTTCCCATGCTGGGTTGCAATTGATTCAGGATGAAACTGAACACCAAAGATTGGATATTGTTTATGCTGAACCCCCATAACAACACCATCTTCAGTCTTTGCTGTTACTTCAAGTTCTTTCGGCATTGTTTTAGGTGCAATCACCAGTGAATGGTATCGCGTCGCAAGAAACCGATTTGGAATCGATTTAAAAATTCCCTTTTCTTCATGCAGTACTTCAGAAGTTTTGCCGTGAACAACGCTCGGAGCTTTAACAACATCACCGCCAAATGCCTCACCGATGGATTGATGACCGAGACATACACCGAGAATTGGAATATCCCTGTAGAATTCTTTTATCAACGGCACAGAAATACCCGCTTCTTTTGGAGTACAAGGTCCGGGAGAAATAACAATTGCTTCCGGATGCAGTTTACGGATCTCGTCAATTGTAATTTTATCATTACGCACGACATTTAATTCAACATTCATCTCACCAAGATATTGGACGAGGTTGTATGTGAATGAATCGTAATTGTCTATTATTAAAATCATATCCTATGGTTAACCTTGACAAGATTTTTTATAAAGTTGTAGTTGCTTCCACCGCTCGAATCACCGCGTCCATTTTAATCAGAGTCTCTTGATATTCTTTTTCGGGAACAGAATCGTAAACAATTCCAGCGCCTGCTTGAAAATATGCATAGCCGTCTTTAATGATCGTTGTGCGAATAGCAATACATGAATCAAGATTTCCGGAAAAATCCAAATATCCGATTGCACCACCATAAATGCCTCGCTTCACTGGCTCAAGCTCCGCAATAATTTCCATTGCTCGGATCTTTGGCGCTCCGGATAATGTTCCGGCCGGGAAACATGAAAAGAACGCATCGATTGCTGAAAGTTCTTTCTTTAATTTTCCCCGGACATTGGAAACAATATGCATAACGTGAGAATATTTTTCAATAACCATGTATTCAGTGACATCAACTTTCCCAAATTCGCTAATCCGTCCGATATCATTACGTCCAAGGTCAATCAACATAAGATGTTCTGCAAGTTCTTTCGGATCGGAAAGTAGATCTTTTGCAAGAACATTATCTTCTTCTTCCGTCTTGCCCCGTTTTCGTGTTCCTGCAAGGGGACGTGTTTCGACAATTCCATTTTCCACCCTCACCAAAAGCTCCGGTGATCCGCCGACGATCGACAATCCATTTAACGAGAAGAAATACATATACGGCGAAGGATTGATGATTCGAAGCATTCGGTAAATTGAAAAAGCATCTCCCTCATATTTTCTCTTCATTCTGTGGGACGGCAGAACTTGAAAAATGTCACCTTCAACAATATAGTCGATTGATTTCTCAACCATTTTTTCATATTCAGATTTACTGATTGATTGTTCCATTGCGCCAATCGTCGGATGTTTTAAATCAACCGATATTGATTTCAAAAGAAGTTTTTTCATCTTTTCAATTTCAATCGCTGCTTTGTCAAACTCTGATTGCAGTTCTGCTTCAGTTGCACTCTGTGGAATATATGCATTCGAGACAAGAAGGAGTTTTCGTTTTATACTGTCGAATACAATCATCGTATCGAGGAACATCAACAAGGAATCATCCAAATTCAATTCATCCAATTTTGCCGATGGAATATTTTCAATCAACTGAATCGTTTCATATCCAAAATATCCGACAGCACCGCTTGCAAGCGGTGGGAGTCCTAGAACGGTTGCAGTTTTATAATGTGCAAATATTTTCTTCAACGCATCTAACGGATGTGTAACACCTTCAACCAATTTCGGCATCACAACAACATCAGGATGACGCGATTGAATTTCGTATTTCGTTCCGCGAATGATAAAATTGCAGAACGGATTAAATCCAATGAAAGAATATCTGCTGATCTTCTCTCCCCCTTCGATACTTTCCAAAAGAAAAGAATATTGACTTTCACCCCGTACCTTCATGTAGACAGAGACCGGCGTTTCAGTATCCGCAAGAACTTCATCGAACAATGGAATGACGTTCCCGTGTTGTGTTAGTTTTTTAAATTCTTCAAATGAGATCATATTAAACTTCTATTGTCGGCCAGAGTATCTCTGCGTTACCAGCTTCGTATTTATCAACCAGTCTTCTAAATTCATTTGGGACGGGCATCGATTTCTTCGTCTGAGCATCGGTCCATACATGAGTGGCGATATTTTTTGCAATCGGTAAATTTGTTTCAGCATTGAACATCAATCCCTCGCAGACAAAGC
>JANXZD010000007.1 GCA_025355705.1 Bacteroidota bacterium
ATGGATAAAGAAAAATACCGCGAAGGATATGAACCGTTTCTTCCGAATTTTGGCACGATTGATTTCAACAATAGTACCGATCTCAATGCGCAAGTGAATGAACAAACTGCTGCGATATTTTTAGAATTCATTCAAGGGGAAGGCGGAGTAGTTGGTGCAACACAAGAATTTGTTAATTCACTTAAATCGCTTCGAGAGAAGTATGGCTTTTTGATTGTTGCAGATGAAATTCAATCTGGAATAGGACGAACAGGAAAACTTTTTGGATTTCAACATTTTGGCATTGTGCCAGATATAATTACAGTGGCAAAACCAATTGGGGGCGGGCTTCCATTAGGAGCAATTATTGGTTCAAAAAAAGTCGCCGATGTTTGGACGTATGGTGTTCATGGGACGACTTTTGGTGGAAATCCTGTCTCGTGTGCTGCAGGTGTGGCAACAATTGATATAATAATGAATGAGTCTTTTCTAAAGAATGTGAATGAGACTGCTGAATATTTCAAGACAAAACTCATTAATCTACAATCAAAATATCCAATAATAAAAGAAATTCGAGTATATGGGTATATGATTGGAATAGAATTGACAGTGGACAGTACTCCAATAGTTGAGAGAATCTTGCATGAAGGAGTTTTAGTAAATTCAACCGCTACTAATGTGATTAGAATATTGCCTCCATTAGTGGCGGAAAAAAAAGAATTTGATTTATTACTTGAAATTTTGGAAATAGTTCTGAAGGAATACTCCTAAAGATAATGTTTACTGTAATATCATTCAAAATTTAATCCTTCTAAAAAAGGAAAAAATTCTACAATCGGTATTGTTTCAAAATTATTTATTTCTAATATTACGCTCGAATTGAAGTAATAAAGCTTGATAAACCACTTTAACTTATTACTAAATACCTGGAGGATTCTATGGTCATGAAAAAATATTTTGCTTTTGTAACACCGATCTTGTTCTCATGTATGATGTTCTTTATGTTTAGCTGCGATAAATCATCGCCTACGAGTGGTACTTCATCAGGTTCTGTTGATGCAGCGCTTGTCGGTGTGTGGTTTAATAGATCGGATTCAAGCGGGTCTGAAATTAAAGCAGACGGTCAAGTGATTCCCCTCCAACTGGGTCAGAACAATTTTCTTGTTGCTGTTAATATTGGAACAAACACCTATACACTTTCGGCGACCGGCGGCAGTTACACATTTACCGAAAAAATAAAAATCGATGGTACAACCCGCGATACAACAATAACACAAAAAGGTACATACACGGTTACCGCAACAACATTAACAACAACAGATCCATCTGGAACAATGATCCTAACAAAATCTGCCTATGGTGTAAATGTATTTACATATACTGGCGGAGGCGGTGGTTTAACTGCTACACCAGCATCTATTTCCGTTGTAGTCGGGTCTAATGCAACATCAACAATTAGTGGTGGAACAGCACCGTACACTATCCAATCAGCTCCGACCGCATCGTATGCTACAGCAACAATTAGCGGTACTACACTTACCGTTACCGGTGTGGCTGCGGGTTCAACCAGTGTTACCATTAAAGATGGTGGAGCTACCGCCAATACCGTTACCCTTCCAATAACCGTGACAACCTCCGGTGGTGGCGGCGGTTTCACAACTGCAGGAACAATTTCTTTTTCGTCTGATAAAGGAAATTTCTTGGCAAGTGGTATTTATAATGGAAATGCGACAACGGGATCAGGTGCTGGAGGCATGACATCCAGTTCTGGAGGAAGTAATATGTTACAAGTTACTGGTTATCGCGTAAATTCGGCAACGAGTATTGATGTTGCTGTTCTTACTTTTATCAATAGTTCTCCTATTGCAACCGGAACATATTCTTCGTCGAGTTCGAAAATAGTTATGATATATTATTTTCCGGCAATGAATCCTGCCGATACAACTGAAAAATTTTATATGTTAACAACAGCTACTTCCAATATTTCTGCAATAAGTTCAAGTAATGCCGTTGGAACATTCAGCGGAAATGGTATGTATACTTCGAATGGAACATTGGTTCCTACCAATACAATTGCTGTAACAAGTGGTACATTTAACGTTCCTGTTATGCCTCTTATTGCTTTAAATGTTTTACGACAACCGATTGATACCAAGATTGAAAGGATTATCCAAAGGGTCACTAGTTCACGATAACATTATTTAGTTTCAGTTCTATGGACACAGTAAGAGATTAGCCTTGACTTTAAACTCTTACAAATATATATTTGGAACGTCTTCATCTAATAAACTATTTTCTATTTATTTTCGGAGGTTTTTTTTATGAAAAAAACAATATCTGTATTCATTGCAGTAATGTTGTTCTCGGGTGTAATGTTCGCTCAAGATGTACAACCTGCAGTTAAAGCCGGCTCCAAGTCTCTTAATTTTACATTTGGTGGTCTTGGTGCATTTGGTCTTAATGCAACAGGTGTTAATGGTGGTCTTGGTGCTTCTTATTTTTTATCAAGTGATGCAGCAGTTCGTCTTGGATTACAAATTCGTAGTGTAAGCAGTACAATTCCTGCTAATCCAGGAACTGGACAAACAGGTACAGATGGTAGCCAATCAACATTTACGTTAGGAATTGGCGCAGATTATTTAATGTATATGATGGGTGCAACATCACGTGTTCGACCGTATATGGGTGCGGGTTTTGCATTTTCGATGATTTCTGATACGAGAAAAAATGCTGTTATTGCTCCAGCAGTTCAGGGTGAACTCAAAGGTACTGGCGCTGGAATAAATTTAGGATTAATGGGTATTGCAGGGGCAGAATTTTTTCTGTATCCAGAATTAAGTTTGTCTGCTGAATATACTTTGAATCTATTTAACATGAATTCACCTTCAGACTTAGTTTCAACATCAGGTTCCACAAGCGTTACCACAAAACAAACCAGTTCAACAACTATTCTTGGATTTGGTGCAGCTGGCGCAACATTACATATTTATTTCTAACCTGAATAAGTTTAGAATAATGAAAGGCATCTTGGATTAATTCAAGATGCCTTTTTTATTTTAGTTTTTTGTATATTCCAATATGAAAATTCAATCTGATTTTTTAGTGATTGGCAGTGGTATTGCCGGTCTTTCGTATGCATTAAAGATTGCAGAACTAGGCACAGTAGCAATTGTTACCAAAAAAGAGAAAGCAGAATCAAATACAAATTATGCACAAGGCGGTATTGCGGCAGTTGTATCGTCGGTTGATGCGTTTGAGCATCATATCAACGATACAATGAAAGCAGGTGCATATCTTTGTCATCGAAATATCGTCGAGATGGTGGTTAAAGAAGGACCTGAGCGGATTAATGAACTCATCGATCTAGGAGTTCAATTTACACAAAATATCAACGGATTGGATCTTGGAAAAGAGGGTGGACATTCTCATCATCGGATTGTTCATGCTGCTGATTTAACTGGAAAAGAGATCGAACGTGCATTACTGGCAAAAATATCGGCCCATCCTAATATTAAGATCTATGAAAATCATATTTCAATTGATCTTATCACAGAACATCATTTATTTGGTGCCGGAAAACAGTCACATGATTCAATTCATTGTTGGGGGGCATATGTTCTTGATGTTGAAAAGAACGTCGTTAAAACCTTTCTTGCTTCGGCAACATTATTGGCTACCGGTGGTGCAGGTCAAGTGTATCTTCACACAACAAACCCACCGATAGCGACCGGTGATGGTGTTGCAATGGCATACAGAGCCGGTGCAAGCATTGCTAACATGGAATTTATTCAGTTTCACCCTACGACACTTTATAACTCAGGATCGCCATCGTTTTTGATATCAGAAGCAGTTAGAGGTTTTGGTGCTATTCTTCGTAATAAACGAGGTGAAGATTTTATGAAAAAATATGATCCGCAAGGATCACTTGCACCTCGTGATATTGTTGCTCGTGCTATTGACACAGAACTGAAACGAAGTGGAGATGAGTGTGTTTATCTCGATTTAAAACACTTGAATTCAAATTCTATAATGTCCCATTTTCCAAATATTTACGAACGTTGCTTAAAATTTGGAATAGATATAACAAAAGATCTTGTTCCCGTGGTTCCGGCAGCACATTATTCTTGTGGCGGCGTTATTACGGATGAAAATGGTTCCACATCCATTAATGGATTATTTGCGGTTGGTGAAGTTAGTATGACGGGTCTTCATGGTGCAAATAGATTAGCAAGCAATTCTTTGCTTGAGGCTGTAGTATTCTCACACCGTGTCGTTGAATCGATCAAAAAGAACAGAGCAAAAGGTAATGAGATCGCAAATTCGATCCCTAACTGGGATGATAGCGGAACCATTAACAGCGAAGAATGGATTCTTATATCCCACAACCGAAAAGAGATTCAACAATTAATGTGGGATTATGTCGGAATAGTTCGTTCAAACCATCGTCTTGAACGTTCTCAGCGAAGAATAAAATTGATCTTAGAAGAAGTAAAAGATTTTTATAAACGAACCAAGGTAACAGAGGAACTCATAGAGTTACGGAATCTTTCTTGTGTTGCCGATCTCATTATCCGTTCCGCTCTTGAAAGAAAAGAAAGCAGAGGACTTCATTACACTACAGATTATCCTTTTGTAGATGATATTAACTGGTTAAAAGACACGATTATAACTTAAATGAAATCAAACAATTATAAACGATTTAAAAAAGATAAACCTAGAGCTGCATGTGGAATCTTTGGAGTGTTCGATCACCCTCAAGCCTCAGTGCTAACGTACTATGGATTGCATTCATTGCAGCATAGGGGCCAAGAAGCAAGTGGAATAGTTTCTTGTGAGTATCGAGAAGATAAAAAGCGATTTCATTTCAATTTGATAAAAGGGATGGGTTTGGTAACAGATGTTTTTAAGGATTACAGTTTACTTAAAGATCAGTTAAAGGGTAGATCAGCAATAGGTCATAACCGATATTCCACAACCGGTTCCGCAAATAATGAAAAAAATATCCAACCTTTGATTGTAAATTATCGAGATGGAAATCTTGGCGTTGCACATAACGGTAATTTGACCAATTTTAGAACGATCAGGAAACAACTACAAGATGATGGTACAATTTTCCAAACAACTTCGGATACCGAGTTACTTCTTCATTTAATTGCTCGAAGTAAACAAAAAAAACAAATTGACCAAATCAAAGAAGCGATAGATAAAGTTGAAGGAGCATATTCTCTTGTAATACTGACTGATTCCATGCTGGTTGCTGCACGCGATCCATATGGTTTCAGACCGTTAGCGTTAGGAGAGAAAGATGGATGTTATGTTATTGCATCTGAGACGTGTGCTTTCGATATCATTGATGCTAAGTATGTTCGAGATATTGAACCGGGTGAAATTCTTGTTATCGATAAACGAGCTGACTCAAAAGAGCAATTGACATCATTACGAGTTGAAAAACAAATAGACCAGTCCCATCATTGTATATTTGAATACATTTATTTTTCAAGACCCGATAGTTTCATATTCGGCGATAGTGTCGACAAAATTCGTCGTAAATTAGGAAAATCACTTGCACAAGAGTCACCGGTTCATCCTGATTCAGAAGAAAAGACGATTGTTATTAGTGTTCCCGACTCAAGTAATACCGCAGCTTTGGGATTCGTTACAGAATCAATTAAACAAGGCATTAACACAAAATTAGAACTTGGTCTTATTCGAAATCATTACGTTGGAAGAACATTCATTCAGCCGGAACAGGGAATGCGTGAAATGAAGGTCAAAACTAAGTTCAATACTGTAAAAGGTGTTCTCAAAG
>JANXZD010000034.1 GCA_025355705.1 Bacteroidota bacterium
TGTAGAAAGTTTAGGACGAATTTCTACCGTCTCCGCATCAGAAAGATACGCACGTAAGATCGTCTGCATTCCAATGAACGGCATTTCTCGTTTCTCAAATTTTATAAGCGTATTTGCCAGCGATGCATCTCCCCAATACACCCCATTACTGTGAAGTTGGACAAATAGTTGAACAATTGCATCCCAAATTTTTTGTCGATTTTCTTTCCGGAAATTTCTAAAATAGAGAAATGAATCGGGCAACACCTTGTGCACCAGCACCGTTACGGTGTGCGCGATAAAATTTTCTTCGTATTGAATTCCTATCGGTGTTTCGATTGGAATGGGTTGTTCTTCGCGTACCACAAATCCCGCAGGGATTAACGTATGAATTCCTTTTAATAGAAGCTGTTCATAGTTGTCGATTTCTTTTCGTGAAATATCCTCGCCGATCTCTTTGATGCCGAACGAAAATCTTCCGGTTTTCACAAAGATCACTACATGGCGAGAGATGCCTCTTTTAATATTCAGCGTGTTCACACCGTACGAATGCCAATCGGAAATAGGAATGCTCCATGGAAGCTTCTCCAATTCTTTTTGAAAGATTGGGTCAACGTGAAAACGAATGGTGGGTTGTAAATACGTTGTCATTGTTTTTAAAAACTGCACCGTGTTGCAACAGAACGTACTTCAGGCTGAAAGGATGATTACGATTTCTTTCCGTATTTCACTTGCAGATATTTTATGATTCCAGGGAGAACAGAAAAAAAAAGGATCGCAATGATTACAAGTTCAAGATTTTTTGTGACCCACGGAAACGTTTGACCAAGAAAATATCCCGCAAACGTCATGCTTAACACCCATGTTGTTCCGCCGACAACATTATAAGTGAGGAATTTTGTGTATGGCATTTCTGCAATTCCCGCAACAACAGGAGCAAATGTTCTTGCAAATGGCATCCACCGCGCCGCAACTATCGTGAAGTTGCCATGTTTCTCGTAGAATTCTTTTGTCATCATCAGATATTTTCTTTTGAAGAACCGTGAATCCTCACGTGAATATAATGCGTGTCCGCTCCGCTTGCCAATAAGATATCCTACTGCATCGCCCGTGATCGCAGCAGTGACGAGGAGAATGTTTAATTCATATATATTGAATAATCCTTGTGCAGCAAAAAGTCCGGCGGTGAAAAGAAGTGAATCACCAGGGAGAAAAAATCCGATCAGCAATCCCGTTTCTGCAAAGACAATTATGAATAAGCCGACATATCCAGCCCACGCAACAAGTGCTTGAATGTCTCTTAGTTTTTCAAAAAATTCTTTAATAAGTTCCATAGACTCTAAACCAATTATAATGGCGATAAAATTCCCGCATTCAACAAATAAAGCAATCCGATACCAACCACTATTCTGTAGACAATAAATAAATAGGTTGTATGTGATTTTAAGTAGTTCAATAAAAACGCGATTGATGCATAGCCGACAATCCCTGAAACAATGGTTGCAATAAGTATATTTTCTATTCCAATATTCGAAGAAAATAATTCATGACGCTCTTTTACTAACTCTAACATTCCCGCCGCAAATACTGATGGCAATGAGAGTAGAAATGAGAAGCGTGCCGCCGTTTCACGGTTCAATCCTGCAAACAATCCACCGGTGATCGTTGTGCCCGAACGTGATGAGCCGGGGATCAACGCAACAGCCTGTGCAAACCCAATAAGGATTGCATCCTTCCACGAAATATCATTGAGCGTTTTTTGTCTTATGTTTAACGCAGTTCTTTTTTTTACGATCGCTTCTGCAATCATCAATACCACAGCAAGAGTGATCATCGAAGCACTAATGACATACAACGAACGAAGATTTGTTTCAATGTTCTTCTTAAACAGTAACCCAAAAAAAACGATTGGTATTGTACCAAAGGCGATCACCCACCCTAATATCGCGTCGCGATTGTAAAACATCTTTCTCATTTGTATCGATTTGATGACGGAGCCGGTAATGGTGGAAATATCTTTTCTAAAATAGATAAAAACAGCGACCAGAGTTCCAAATTGAATGACTGCCGTAAACGCTGCCCCCGGATCGTTCCACCCCAACAAAGCAGGAACGATGCGTAAATGCGCCGTACTGCTTATGGGAAGAAACTCCGTGAGTCCTTGAATGATCCCGAAAATGATCGATTGAAAAATATTCATAGTAGTTTTTATACTCTTGAGGACAATAAAAAAGAGGAGTGAGTTGTCTCTTCTTGTAATTTCAAAGCATAAATTACAAAAAAATCACGTCCCTTCAAACTGAACTTATTAATTCTATTGAATTCTTCCCTATAATATTGTAACGTAGCCGAGCATCTAAACAATTTCTTTCACAAATAAATATAGAACAATAATGGCTACTACTACTGCAAACAAGTCTAAATTTGGCACACTGATCACCGTATTTTTCTTTTGGGGATTTCTTGCCGCTTCGAACGGCGTATTTATCCCGTTTTGTAAAAAACATTTTGAATTGACACAATTCCAATCTCAATTGATCGATCTAGCATTCTATCTTGCCTATTTTGTCGGTTCTCTTGCTCTCTATTTAATAGAACGATTGATCAAGATTGACATATTGAACAAGATTGGTTATAAAATGGGAATTGCATACGGTTTATTTTTTTCTGCCGCCGGAGCACTTGCAATGATTGCTGCTTTAAACACAGGAAACTATTGGCTGATTCTCAGTGCATTATTTACAATCGCACTCGGGTTTTCTCTTCAGCAGACATGTGCTCAACCATTTGTAATCGCTCTCGGTGATCCGCACACCGGTGCCCATCGCCTGAATCTCGCCGGCGGTGTCAATTCATTTGGAACAACCGTCGGTCCGTTAATCGTCAGCTATTTTCTGTTTGGAGGTATTGGTAGCAATGTCGATGTTGATATTAGTTCTGTCAATAAAATGTATATGATCTTAGCAGGATTGTTTATTGCGGTGGCTCTTTTCTTTATCTTCTCAAGTCTGCCAAAAATAACACAGGACGAAAAGATCGAGGCTGGAATTGGTGCATTAAAATATCCGCAGCTCGTGTTTGGTATGATCGCAATCTTTGTGTATGTCGGTGTTGAAGTGACGATCCAAAGTAATTTAGGAGCGCTCTTAAAACTTCCCGAATTCGGCGGATACCAAGAATCACAGATCGCCCATTTTATTTCTCTTTACTGGGGAAGTTTAATGATTGGTCGTTGGACGGGTGCGATTACGGTATTTAATCTTTCAAAGATATGGAAGAACATTCTTACCGTGATCATTCCATATATTGCGTTTGCTGTTATTCTTGGAGCAAATATTCTTGGTGGCACAGATGTCAGTGATCTCTATATTTATTCACTTGCAATTGCAGTTTTGATTGTCGGATTCTTTCTTGGTCAGGAAAAACCTGCAAAAACTTTGTTGATCTTTTCGTTGCTTGGAATTGCGGCGATGATGCTTGGTATGGTGACAACCGGAAAACTTGCCGTATTTGCTTTTATCAGCGGCGGATTGTTCTGTTCAGTCATGTGGCCTTGTATCTTTGCTCTTTCAGTTGCTGGCTTAGGAAAATATACCAGTCAAGGCTCCACATTCCTTATTATGATGATACTTGGGGGTGCAATTATTCCTCCGTTTCAGGGTTGGTTGAGTGACACATTGAATAATATTCACATGTCATACATTATTACAATCTTCTTGTTCGCTTATCTTGCGTTCTTCTCGATGAAAGCAAAGAATGTATTAAAGGCACAAGGAATTGACTATGAAACCTCACCTGTCGTAGCTCATTAAATAGTAATACATATTGATAAAACAAAAAAACGTCCCTGTATCGCGGGACGTTTTTTGTTTTTCTCGTTTTTAATCGAGACTAGTGCCCGGCAATTTTTGAATATTCATCTAATGCCATCGAGGTCATTTGTTCTTTCATTTCTTTGGATAGGACTACTTTATCCCAGTATTTAGATTTGTCGTTCTTGTCTTGTTCGGAAGGGACGGCAGCAAAAAGTCCATTCTTTCCATCTGCGATCTTGAAACCTTTGATCACAATTCCCTCAGATGTTTCAAGATCGAAGAATGCTTTTAAGTTGTTAGAACCGGAAAATTGTTTCATGTTGACGACTTTCATACAGCCTCCTAAAAATAATTATGGAAAATATTAAATTACTCCCCTTCTGTGGTAAATCTAAGAATGGCGGATTAATTTGTCAAGGATTAAATAATGGAGTAATCTTTTCCCTCTATCGCCGCCCGCACAAATCCATTTGCTTTTGATAACCGTGCTGCGGCCTCCTCATAAGCCACATTGGCTTTTATCATTACCAATGCAGTCTTCACGTGTCCTTTTGCTTCGACGAGATATTTTTCCGCCGTATCATAATCCAAACCGGTGATGGTCATGACGATCTTTTTTGATCGCTCTACTAATTTTTTGTTTGTCATCTGAAGGTCGATCATCATATTCTCATAAATCTTTCCGAGACGGATCATTGCGGTGGTGGTGATCATATTCAGGATCAATTTTTGAGCGGTACCGCTTTTCATTCGCGTAGAACCCATCACTACTTCCGGTCCCACTTCAGCACAGATTGCAACATCAACCACATCGGCAAGATGTTTGTATTCCGGCAACTCAAGATTTTTTCGAGGATTGGTGGTAACATATAAAGTTTTTGCACCTCGTTCTTTTGCTCGTGTCACCGCACCAATCACGTATGGCGTTCGCATACTTGCCGCAATTCCGCATACAACATCATTCGGCCCAACGTTACGAATATCCATATCGTGCGCTCCACCTTCCGGCTTATCTTCTGCTCCTTCAACGGCTCGGAACATTGCGCCTTCTCCTCCGGCGATGATTCCTTGAACCATATCGAACGGTACTCCAAACGTTGGAGGACATTCGCTTGCATCAACAACCCCCACACGTCCGCTTGTCCCCGCTCCGATGTAAATCAATCGTCCATTGTTTAAGAATGCTTTTACAACCAATTCAACAGCTTGTGCAATGTAGATGATTTGAGTTTCCACCGCAATGGCAATCTTTTTATCCTCATTGTTGATCATTGAGAGAATCTCAGGAATTGATCGGGAATCAATATCCATTGAATGTGGATTTCGTTGTTCTGTAGAAAGTTTTTGTAATTGATGAAAAAGTTCTTTGGTTTCCAATGTTCGCCTCAGATTATTTTAGGGTTGCAATAATAAGTTGTTTATCAAGATTATCAAATTCTTCGCTGCCGGAAAATATCAGTGGAATACTTTGAAATCCGATTGAATGAAATTTATTTTTTGCTGTTTTTTCTTCTCCTCCAATTTCTGCCCCCTTGAAGGTGATTAATGAAGGTGTTAATATTGAAAGTCTTTCTCCTACAATGTTTTCACCTTTGATTTGTTTGAGAAAAGGGGTTCCCCATTCAACTAAGTTTGACAAGTTGCTTACAGAACGCATAACAACAGCATCAAAGGAATGATGAAAAGGAGTCTTTTGATTCAATTCTTCAGCTCTTCCCCAGAGAGGTTTTACATTTTTTAATTGTAATGATTCTGTCATTGATTGAACACAAGCAATCTTTTTTTGAGTGGAATCTAGAAGAGTAAACGTACAATCGGGGAGCAAAATACTGAGAGGAATTCCAGGGAATCCACCCCCTGTGCCGAGATCCAGAATTTTCATTCCCGATCTGAAGTCAATTTTGAATGACATTGAAAGAGATAAAGCAATATGTCCTTTCCAGACATTCTCTTCATCCTTCCTTGAGATCAAATTGATTTTCTTGTTCCAGTCTAAAAGCAGTGTTTTAAATGAATAAAGACAGCGGATTTGTATATCCGTTATATAAATATTATTTTTCCTACACAGTGTATATAACCAAAGTTCTTCGTCGTTCATTGTTTCACGTGAAACGCTTATAGTGATGATTTGTTTGTTGATTGAGATTCTGCTTGTTTAAGAAAGATGCTCAGAACTGATATGTCGGAATTCGTTACTCCGGCAATTCGAGACGCTTGTCCAATCGAGCGAGGACGGATGCGGTGGAGCTTTTCTTTTCCTTCGCCGCTCAGTGATGAAATTTTTGTATAATCAAAATGTTCAGGAATCAGGTATTCTTCAAATTTTGCAAATCGATTGATCTGTTCATTCTGCCGCTGAATATATCCTTCGTACTTCATATCAATTTCAACCTGCTGATTTATTTCTGGTTGAGATAAAAGTGATTTTATTTTTTGATTGCTAATTAGTTCAACAACATCCATTGCTGTGATGTTTGATCGGCGAATAATTTTTGACAGTGTATCATGTTCAGTGATTGTCGTTTCATTTCTTTTTTCCAACAGTGGATTCGCTTCGAGAGGAGAAATTATTTTTGATTTAAGATATTCAATTGTTTCTTCTATATTTCTCTCTTTTTCATCCAATCGTTCAATAAGTTCGTTTGAGATCAATCCGATTTCATTTCCCATTCTCATTAATCGTCGGTCTGCATTATCTTGTCGTAATAGAAGTCGATATTCTGCACGCGACGTGAACATGCGATATGGTTCATCGGTCGATTTATTGATCAAATCATCAATCATAACACCAAGGTAAGCATCACTACGCTGTAATATTAAAGATTTTCTTTTTTGAACTTTCAGCGCTGCATTTATTCCTGCCAACAAACCCTGTCCTGCTGCTTCTTCATAACCGGAAGTTCCATTGATTTGTCCGGCTAAAAATAATCCGGAAATAATTTTTGTCTCTAGTGTATGTAGTAATTGATGCGGTGGGAAAAAATCATATTCAACAGCATACCCAGCGCGAAGCATTTTTACATTTTCTAATCCTGCAATGGAACGAAGCCCTTCGTATTGAATTTCTTCAGGGAGACTTGTTGAGAAACCATTCACATAAACGACATTCGTATCGTACCCTTCGGGTTCCAAAAAAATCTGATGACGATCTCTTTCAGCAAATCTAAATATTTTGTCTTCAACCGATGGACAGTATCGTGGTCCAACCCCTTTGATTCTACCTGTGAACATCGGCGACCGATCGAAACCTTTTTCTAAAATTTTGTGTGTCCCAGGATTCGTGTAGGTTAAATACATTGGAATCAGCTGATTGGTAATTTTTTCAGTCTGGTAAGAAAAAGGTATTGGTGGATCGTCACTGTTTTGAATTTCAGTTTTAGATAAATCTATACTCTTAAGATCAACCCTTGGTGGTGTTCCCGTTTTTAATCGTCCGGAAGAAAAGCCCAATGCTAAAAGAGATTCAGTTATTCCTTTTGCTGGTGCTTCCCCAAATCTTCCACCGTTTCTATTTTTTTCGCCAGTGTGCATTAAACCGTTAAGAAATGTTCCAGCACAAAGAACCATAGTTGAACAAGAAATCTCATGATTTTGAAATGTTCGTATTCCCCTAAGAGTATTTATTTCAACCAATATTTCTGATACGGAATCTTCAATGACCCACAGATTATTTTGATGTAATATCCGTTTCTGAGCATCATTGGAATACCATTCTCTATCATTTTGACTTCGAGGAGACCAAACAGCTGGACCCTTGGATTTATTTAGCATCTTAAACTGAATACCAGTTGCATCCGCAATTTTGCCCATTTCCCCACCCAAGGCATCAATCTCTCTTACTAAATGCCCTTTTGCAGTTCCACCAATTGCTGGATTGCAAGACATTCTACCAATAGAGTTAGTTTTTAAAGAGATCAATAATGTAGAGCAACCCATTCTTGATGCAGCCAAAGATGCTTCGATGCCAGCATGACCACCGCCCACTACAATAACCTCATAATATTTGTTTGGATTACTTATCAGCATATTGTTTCACGTGAAACATTGTTTCACTTACCTATACAGAATTTCCCAAAAATATGGTCTAATATATCATCAGGGGTGGTTAAACCAATTACTTCGCCAAGATAATTCAACGAATCTCTTAAATCAATTGCAGCAAAATCACCTCCTAAACCATTATAAATAGTCTTTTTTGCTCTTTGTAAAGATTTCAAAGAAGAAGTTAAAGCATCTTTATGACGAATATTGGTGATTACGATTGAACTTGAAATAGAATCATGGTTCGGTATGGTCAAGATTGAAAGTTCTTTCTTCAACTTATCAATCCCCAGATGCAATTTACACGATATTTCTATCGGATGTGTAACACCTATATCATTGATAGAAAAAGAACTATCTTTAATATCGATTTTATTAATGCATGCTAAAATTGGAACAAGAGTACTGACTGAACTAGTTATTTGATTAAGTAATAATTTATCATGCTGAGACACTTTATGAGAACTATCAATAATGTATAGTGCAATGTCAGCCTGCTTAAGGCTATTCAAAGTTCTACGAATACCTTCTTGTTCAATTACATCGTAAGAATCACGAAATCCTGCAGTATCAAAAAAAACAAATTCTAAACCATCTATTACAATACTTTCTTCAATCACATCACGAGTTGTACCTGCAATTTCACTGACAATTGCTCTTTCTTCACCCAACAAGATATTTAGTAAGCTAGATTTTCCAGAGTTTGGCCTTCCAATCAAAGCAACTTTTACACCCTCTCTCACAAATTTGCCTGAAGTATAACTTTCAGACAATTTTAAAATTTCTGCCTCAGTCGATTCTATTCTTTTAATGACATCTTCCCTGCTAGCAAGCTCAATTCCTTCCTGTGAAAAATCCAATTCCAGCTCTAGAAGTGAGCAAAGATTAAGAAGTTGATTTCGAAGTTCATTTATATAGTTTGAAAGTCGACCGCTTAACTGTAACACTGAAGCCTTGTGAGATTTTTCAGAACGAGAATGAATGATATCTGCAACGGCTTCAGCTTGGGCAAGATCTAATTTTCCATTCAAAAAAGCGCGTTGAGTAAATTCCCCGGGCTTTGCGGGGGTCGCACCGAAAGTATATAACAACGAAAGAATCTTCTGTGCAACAAAGTATCCGCCGTGACAACTTATCTCAATTACATCCTCTCCAGTGTAAGAATTCGGGGCACGAAAAAGTGAAACAAGAACAGTATCTATATTCGTGATTCCATCGACATCCTTGATCACTCCATAATGGATGGTATGTGAAGCTGCATAAAGAATATTGACGTTACTTTTAAAAACAGAATTTGCAATCTGAAATGCGTTCTGGCCGCTAATTCGTATAACGGATATACCTCCAATTCCGATTGGAGTTGCAATTGCGGTAATAGTATGTTGAGAAAGTCGGTGCACGGAATAATTTTTTTTCTAAGATACAAAAATATTTCTTGACTACGGAATGAAAAGTTATATCTTATATATGTGTAACCCAGTTGCACTACTAACGTAACCAACAAAAGAATGCCCGCATACTACAAACATACAGATAACATATCGAAGCGCTCGCGCGTTCGTGCTGTTGCTGTACCGGTGGCTCTCCTTCC
>JANXZD010000041.1 GCA_025355705.1 Bacteroidota bacterium
CATTCCTAAACAATGGACTGATTTTATTTTCTGTGTTCCCGGAGAGGAGTTTGGGAATGAAACTCAACTGTGTTTGTGTTCCGCGCATGAATCCTTTTCCAAAAAGACCGCCGGAACCAATTGCCACCTTTGCCTGAATGACGTTGTATCCTGCGCCAAGCGGGTCGTTGTTCGGATCCAGAAATGTCGCAATACGTTTTTGCTGATACAGAGGAAGTTTTTCATAAACGATCTGAACAAAAAACCCGATGACGACATTTGCGCCGAATACGATCACTGCAAAAAAACGATTCTCATCGCGAAGCATGTATAGACCGATACCGAGAAGAACAAGAACGATCAGGAACGGTGTTGTACCGAAGATGGAAGCTGCGCCAATGAACGCCGGCGCAATAATGATGATGATAAGGAATTTTGACGCACCCGCCCAGTAGAGAACCGGAATGAACATCGCTAAGAATGTAAGAGCTGTTCCAAAATCCGGCTGAAGCATGATCAATGCAATTGGAAGCGCGACAATCGCGCTCGTCTTCACAAGATCTTTTAGATCGGTTGCTTTCACATCACTTTGACTTAAGAACGATGCGAGTGCAAGCATCGTGGTGATCTTCACTAATTCTGATGGTTGAATACCGAGTCCGGCAAAACCAAGCCAACTTTGAGAACCGTATACGCGTTTTCCAGCGATCAACACCAGAACCAGCAAAGAGAGCGATGCAAAAAAAATTTTAAGTGCGTTGCGCTGCAGCCATCGCAACGGGAGCAACATCATTGACAACATTGCAACAATACCAATAAGCACCCACAGAAGTTGTCGATAAAAATCGCGACCTTCGTACGCATCGAATGTTGCGCTATAAATAGACAACAGTCCGATACCGGCCAATGAAAGAACGCAGAAAAAAATCGTGCGATCGAAATATTCTTTTAAAAAAGAGTTCATAAAATAAATGTATTAATTTTCCGCTACAGGTTCTTCATCCGGAAGATTCGGTTCAAGTTTCATCGGTTTCTTTCCGTATCGGATGATCTCTCCATAGAGATATTGTTCCATGCATAGACCGGCGATTGGCGCAGCGAACGCTCCGCCGTACCCCACGTTCTCAATCATTACACAGATCGCGATCTTTGGATCTTCAAATGGTGCAAAACCGATGAACCATGCATGGGATTTTCCATGCGGATTCTGTGCCGTACCGGTTTTGCCTGCTACTTCAATTCCCGGAACACGTGATGCTGCACCCGTTCCACCAGGAGCCATTACCACACGACGCATTCCTTCGCGTACGAGTTCCCAAGCGTGGTCGGAAAGTTTGACTTCACGATGGTCCACCTTGAACTCGGTAAATTGTTTTGTCCGTTTATTGTATGTTTTAGTGAGTGCATGCGGCTGGTAAAAATGCCCTTTATTTGCAAGCATTGCAGTATAATTTGCTAATTGCAGCGGCGTTACGCCCACTTCACCCTGGCCGATTCCGAGACTGATCAGATATCCTTGTGTCCATTTACCTTTACCGTGAATGCGATCGTAATAATTTCGGTCGGGCATCAATCCGGAGTTTTCTTCGGTGATGTCCACTTTTGTTTGTTTTCCAAATCCGAATTGTTTTCCCATCTCACTCCATTCATCCAATCCAACTTTCAGCATCAGCTGATAGAAAAATACGTTGCAGGATCTGTGGATCGCATCCACAACATTCACCGTACCGTGAACATGTTCGCATTTGAACACTTTATTTCCATATCGGAACGATCCGGGACAGGTCACTTTCCAATTTTCATCAATAATTTTTTTATCCAATGCTGTGAGCGCGAGAAGCATTTTAAATGTTGAGCCGGGCGGATATCGAGTGAGCGTTGCGCGATTGTAGAGTGGAATTCCTTCGTCGCTGTTCAACGCACGCCACACATCCGGCGGAGTAGTTCCGCTGAAAATGGAAAGATCATAATCCGGTTTACTGACGAGAGCAATGATACCTCCGTTACGCGGATCGATGGCGACGACCGCGCCGCGTCTGCCGTTCAACAATGATTCCGCCATTGCCTGCACGTCACCATCGATTGCAAGATGAAGATCGACTCCATCAACAGGAAGGATATCATGTTTGCCATTGTCAAATGTACCGATGATCTGTCCTTTTGCGTTCTGTGAAATGAACTCCCAACCTTTTTCACCACGAAGCAGTTGTTCGTATTTTGCCTCAAGCCCAGTACTACCGATGATATCGCCGGGTTGATAATAATCATTTTGTTTTTCCAACAACACATCGGAAATTTCCTTTACGTACCCAAAGAGATGACTTCCACGCGCAACAGCTGGATACGATCGTTTAGATTCCATCTGGATTTCAACGCCGTATAATTTATCCTTGTGTTCTTCGATCATGGAAAGTTCCGCGAAGGAAATATCCCGTTTGACGCGAGTTGGAATGAATGCGTTGTATTTTCTTCCGAGTTTGATCTTATCCAGGATCATTTCTTCCGACATTGAAAGGATCGTTGATAGTAATGGAAGATGTTTCTTGTCAAAATCCACCGGTGTAAGCATGACGCTGTAGGAAGGACGGTTATCGACGAGGAGCATTCCTTTTCGATCGTACACATACCCGCGGATGGCAACCTTTGGAACATTGCGGATGGAATTTTCTTCAGCTTCTTTTCCGTATAGTTCTGCGTTGAGATATTGCAGCTGGAACAATCGTGAAAATAGAATAACAAACCCCGCTGCAAGTACGATGCGAACTACGAAACGCCGGTCTGCAGAACCAAAATCATCTATCATAGATCATCGAAGCGAAGGTTTTCGTGAATGAATGAACATCGGGATGGAAGCAACTGATGTTGTGTATAATGCAGAAAATATTCCGAACCGAAAGATCGCTGTGACCAATCCGACGTCGCTTCCCTGAGTGAAAATAACGAAATAAATTAGATTGTGAACAACCGATACGATACCAACGATCACTAAAAACTGATAGTTGGCAAGATTCATCTGCGTCTTGTTCTCATTATAGAAATAGCCTGCAAGAAATCCTGCGATCGTTTTTGATAAAGCGGAAAGTCCAAGAAATTGTCCGCTTACCAGATCCAAAAGAAGACCGATCGCGAATCCATACACCGTCGCGGGAATCTGTCCTTCCGTTATTGCGATGTACACGATCCAGATCATCATGATATCAGGAATGATGTTCGCAATGGAAGTGAAATTAACGATGGTTGTTTGCAGAGCAACCAGAAGCAACGTTATAATAGTAAGACGTACGTGTTTTGGCATTGGATTGACGGTGAAAAGATCAGGTTCAAGATTTTTCTAAATTACTGCAAATTGCATCAAGAAGCAAAAATTAGCGGTGTTGTAATACTATTTTTGAAAAACTACCGGCATCATTTCATTATGGGTGAAGAATGTAGGATGCGCCGGCGTTAAAAACTGTACTTGCATCTTGCTTGAAGTTTCATAACTTTAGCGTAAGTATGAGCACAGTATTCAAACATCTTGATTCTCCAAACGAAAAAATCTTCTTCTCCCGCAACGATCCATCCGATCAACGAATGGGGGATATTACACTGAGTGGTGAAAAAAAATTTACCGATGAGGTGAAGATAGGGATCATTGGAGTTCCAACCGATGAGGGAGTGAAACGGAATGGAGGACGCGTGGGCGCAAAAGCCGGACCGGACGCGATCAGAACGGAATTTTATAAACGAACCTCATTTGTGATCGGAAAGGAAAAATCTCCTGCGATGGTGCCCGTGTTTGATTTTGGCAACATCAAGATCGGGAAGACTCTCGAAGAAACGCATGACAGACTTTCGGAAGTTGTTCACTCACTGATCTCTGCAAACATCATTCCTATCGTGTTAGGCGGTGGACATGATATTGCGTATCCGAATTTTGCAGGATTTTCAAAAGGAAAACGAACCGTCGGCGTAATCAACATTGATACACATCTTGATTATCGCAAACCGATACCAAAACGAAACAGCGGAACATCATTCCGGCAGATGCTGGATCAGCATCAAAGTCCATTGAACGCAATGAATCTTGTGGAGATTGGTATCCAATCCTTTGCAAATTCGGTTGATCATTATTCAGAGTTGATCGAACGGGGAGCAACTGTTTTTTCTCTCCGCGATGTTCGTGCAGAAGGGATCACCAAGACACTCGACCTTGCCTACGAACTCGCTACATCATCAGCCGATACTCTCTATATCAGTTT
>JANXZD010000042.1 GCA_025355705.1 Bacteroidota bacterium
TTCAGTTTGAGCACAAATCTCCCTGATTCACTCGGGTATTTTGCTTTCATTGTGGAGCCGAATCCGAATACAACAGTTGATGTATTAAAAAAAGTTTTCACTCTCATCATCGATCGTTCGGGAAGTATGTCCGGAACAAAAATGGTCCAAGCAAAGAATGCCGCTACGTTCATCATCAACAATCTCAATGAAGGAGATAAATTCAACCTGATCGATTTTGATGATATCATCACATCATTCAGACCAAAACATGTTCTATTCACAACCCAGTCCCGCGATTCTGCATTTCAGTATATCAATCAGGTCGATGCTCGCGGAATGACAAATATCGCGGGCGCATTTGAAACGGCAATCCCGCAGTTTGCGTCCAGTGCCGATAGCACCACTGCTAATATTATCATCTTCCTTACTGATGGTCAAGCAACAGCAGGATTAGTCAACACTCCGGATATTTTGAATAAAATTCAGACCCTTGCAACAGCGCTTGAACGAAAGGTTGCAATTTTTGCTTTCGGCATAGGTTCAGATGTAAACATACAATTGCTCAGTCTTCTTTCATCACAAAACAATGGGATGAGTGAATTTTTAGGCAATGATGAATTGGAAAAACGTATTACAGATTTTTATTTGAATATCAGAAATCCGGTTCTTGTCAATACAACAATGACCCTTGCGTCAAATAAAGTCCGCGAAGTCTTCCCAAATCCTTTGCCAAATCTCTATAAAGGAGAGCAAATGCTGGTTACGGGCATCTATGCAAAAACGCCGCCGATCGATCTAACGTTAAAGGGAACCGCGTTTGGAAAACCAGTAGCCTACAATTACTCATTAACTCTTTCTGATACTGCAATTGCAAAGAATCAATTCCTGCCAAAGATTTGGGCAAAAAAGAAGATCGAAAATCTGCTGGTAAAATTTTATAACCTTCCAAGCGGAAGTTTACAGGCAGATTCTGCAAAAAAACAAATCATCGCTTTGAGTGTCAGTTATGGAGTGATCAGTCCGTTCACAAGTTTTTCAGATCCGATAAAAGGAACGTCGGTTGAAGATCGATCAACAAAAAATCAAAACAGCCAACCAAACACATACCGGATCGATGGAAATTTCCCAAATCCTTTCAATCCGTCAACAACATTGCGATTCACTGTTTCATCCAATATTCAAAAAATTATTCACGTCAGAATTTATAATTCTCTCGGGCAAATGGTTGACGAATTATTTGTTGCAATAAACGGCACCGGCATGTATTCCATTACGTGGAATGCTAAAACGAAAAACGGCATGCTTCCAAGCGGAGCATATATTGCTGTCTTTGATTTTGGCGATCAGCTGCTCGCACAAAAAATGATGTTAATGAAATAAATATTTTGTAATTCACCAATTCTCTCCTATCTTTGCAACAGCACCGCAGAAATGACGGTTAATTTTCTGCGGTGTTTTATTTGTACATTGAACATGCTATCCTCGGTATTGTAACACTAGACGTAACGGTAATTCAACTATTCATTCATCATTATGTATTTCCTTTCTTATGCTTGATATTCCAAAATTGCTTTCGCAAGAACTCTCTCTAAAACCAAAACAAGTCGCAAATGCACTCGAACTTCGCGCTGATGGTGGAACGATCCCTTTCATTGCCCGCTATCGAAAAGAAAATACTGATGAAATGGATGAAACTCAGCTCCGTAATCTTTTTGACAGGTTCGACTATCTGCTGGAGTTGGAGGAACGCAAAGAAACGATCCTAAAATCCATTGATGAGCAGAAAAAACTTACTCCAAAATTAAAAAAAACGATACAAGAATGTCTTTCGAAAACGGAGCTGGAGGATCTCTATCTTCCGTACAAACCAAAAAAACGGACGCGCGCTACGATTGCAAAGGAGAAAGGTTTAGAACCGCTTGCCGAGTGGATCAAAGCAAAGAATAATGCCGATGCAAAACGGGTCAATCTGGAAAAGGAAGCGGAAAAATATCTCTCAAAAAAATTGGAAGTCAAAACAATTCAGGAAGCGCTGGCCGGAGCCGCTGATATCATTGCAGAAGAAGTTTCGGAAAAAGCGGAATACCGTCAGCATATCCGCGAACATCTGTTGACGGAAGGTGTATTTATTTCAACGATCGATGCAAAAAAATTCCCTGTGGGCACGACAAAATACGAGATGTACCGTGATTACAAATTCAAAGTGAAAGATATACAACCGCACAATATGTTGGCAATGCGCCGCGGTGAAGCGGAAGATGTTATTTCATTCTCAATTCATTTTGATGAAGAGTTCGTTCATCATTTTTTGGAATCGCAGGAAAATAGATCCAATATCGAAGCAGTCCGCATTTTCTATGCGGCAATGTTGAAAGATGCATTCGAGCGATTGATGCGAACAACGATCGTTGGCGAAGTACGGTTGACGAAAAAAGAGATCGCCGATCTCGAATCCATAAAAACATTTGAATCAAATATTCGCGAGATGCTTCTCTCTTCTCCCGCAGGAATGAAACCGACACTCGGCGTTGATCCGGGATTTCGCAGTGGATGCAAAGTAGCAGTGATGGATGAGACAGGAAAATTCTCGGAATATATCGCCGTGTTCCCGCATAC
>JANXZD010000115.1 GCA_025355705.1 Bacteroidota bacterium
ACGGACTCCAAGCGCTCCTCGTTGATTGTTTGCATCATCATAGACGCAGTAACTATCTTGATCTGATTTTATGACACTCTTTCCGTTACCATCTTTCACCGGCCATCCTGTTGAAGGCCAGGTAGCAGGATTATCGCTGAACGCAATTTTTGCTGAACCAACTGCCTGATATCCGCCGACCGCTTCCCATTCCTCATTCGTTGTAAATCTTCCTTGAATGACATTTCCGGGAAAACCAACCATCGGATTAATGCGGTAGATATAGTTCTGCCCGCTGTTGATTGGATATTCTCCTGACGGACCCTGAGCCAGGCGCCGCGGATATAACTTTCCACGGTTTTCAAAGAATAAACCAATGTTGCTTCCGTTGTGCGTACCGCCGGCACGATCGATAATTCCGGAAGGCTTTTCAAGGCCAAGTGACCGTTCGATCGATTCGATCGCTTTTGGTTTTACCTGAGCAAAGCCTACAGCGGAACAAATAAGGGAGATAAGAATAATTTTTTTCATAATTTTGTTAGAATTTAATTGCTGCTCCAATTCTGATATTTCTGGGTGAACCGAAATTCGAAGGGTTTTGCTGATATGCTTTTGAGAGATTTCCCGACAGTGTTGCTTCCGGATCTCCCGTATCGCTGTATACATCGATAATATTTTTATGATTGGTAAGATTCAAAATCTCAGTAAATATTCTAATCGTAGCAAAAGCATTGAATTCAATATCTTTCCCTATTTCTGCATCAATGGAATATGTTGAAGGAAGTCGGAGTGAATTATTAACAACATAACCGACATCGCGGCCGCCGGGAGTATAAGGATACCCTGAACTCGCCTTCACGAGAAACGTAAAATCCATATTCCGCAGTATCTCAGATGGATCATCTTTTGGTATTGAGTAGGTCATGGAGGCATTGAACACATGCGTTTTGTCGAAATCTAAATACGTCAACTGTGTCGATTTTACAGCGACTCCATAATTTTCTTCTTCCGTAGATGCATTTCCTTTTGCAACCGAATATGTATAGGTCATTTCTCCCGACAGATTTCGTTCGGGTCGCAGATTAAGACTGATCTCAAATCCTTTTACATTGGCGTAGTCCTCGTTGATATACAATGTGAACGCACTGTATCTGCCGGGAACTTCGTATGCAGGATAGTAGTGCGTGCCAATGAGACCGGAAATGTCTTTGTAATACGCAGTCGTGTTCAAAATGAACTGATCAGAAAATTGATGTGTGACACCAACCTCGTATGCAACAGTGCGCTGAGCATCCAATGACGGCTGACCAAAAATTGGTTCGCGGACGGTGAGTTTGAAATCTTTGTTCTCGAACATAAAGCGGTAATCGGGATTTTGAAAGAAGTGTCCGTACGCAAAATGAAGTTTTGTTCTATCCGAGATCGGATGAGCGATACCGATTCTGGGACTGAATTGCTGACGCGATTTTACTTGAATGACAGAATTAGCGTTCAATGGGTCTTGCCTAAAGTTGACGTTTGCATTCAAATAGTCATACCGCAAACCGAGATTGATAACAAGCGATGGAAACTCGATCTTATCCTGCACATAACCGGACGCTTCAAACGGGCTTTTTGTGAAATAATTGTCAACATATTGAAGTGCAAGAGGACGTTTAATACCGGCAATACTGAGCAATTGAAGTCGATGTGATTTGTATTGTGCGCCGAACTTTATTTCGTTGTTATTTCCCAATTGCCAGACCGCATCGCCTTTAACATCAATGTTTGAAGTCCTGCTGTCGGTCAACGTTGTCGGTGTGGCGTTTGAATAAAAATCGTAATGCGTTACGCCGTTTTCAATCGTTGAGATATAATCTTGTTCGTTCTCAGAAATATATTTTGATGTATCTGTGTCGTACCCCGAAAATGTTCCCTGATTGAAATAGGATATCTTCACATCGTAGAAAAGATTTTGGCCGACGGTATGGGTCAAACTGAATAAGCTCTGATAACTATCAGAGCGGGAACGTGTATACAGTTCCGGAATATAACGGAACGCGTGAGAATAGTTCTGTCGTTCACCGCGACTGCCTCTGTTAGAGAATGTCACTTTAACGGAAGAAATCCCCGTATAATTGAATTTCGTGAACAACGTTTGAGAATTATTATACCCGAAAGGAAGATAGCTTCCGCGACGATCATTCTCTGCTGTGAAGAAAAAATTCAACTGTGGTAATACCGGTCCG
>JANXZD010000117.1 GCA_025355705.1 Bacteroidota bacterium
TTTCCATTTGGAACACCACCTGCATATTGTGGATCATTGATCAAAGTAAGCAAGGAGATTCCTGTTGGAATCTCATAAACCCCAGGTTTATTCACATGCCCACTGATTCCAACAAGAATTGGACCCGGGTGTTTTGCCACACCAATCTTTGAATACCATTCCGATCCCTTCGTAATTATGAGTGGAATATTCGTCATTGTTTCAACATTGTTGATCGTAGTTGGAGCCGCCCATAATCCTTTTTGGGCCGGGAAAGGGGGTTTCATTCTTGGATATCCACGGTCACCTTCAAGAGAGTTCATCAGTGAAGATTCTTCTCCGCAGATATATGCTCCGGCTCCTTTATGAGTATAGATGTTTGTTGAGAATCCTGAACCAAGGATATTTTCACCGATAAAACCTTTAGCATACGCATCAGCCAATGCCTTATCAACCATCCTAATCCACTTACCATACTCACCGCGAATGTAAATATAAGCAGATGTAATACCCATTGCATAACAGCCAATGATGATTCCTTCGATCATCATGTGAGGATTGAACTCGAATATCTGTCGGTCTTTAAATGTACCGGGTTCAGATTCATCTCCATTCACAGCAAGATATTTTGGTTTGTCATTTCCTTTTGGCATGAATGACCATTTTAATCCGGTAGGGAAACATGCGCCGCCTCTTCCCCGGAGTCCTGATTTTTTTACTTCGTCGATCACTTCATCGGGCTTCATGGTTAAAACTTTTTTTAATGCAGAATATCCGCCATGCTGTTCGTACACATCCATTTGATGATAATCTTTTATTTCAGGGAGAATGTATTTTTCCATAAATTCAATTTAAATTCTTTGTAAAAAATCCTGTTATTATTTCAAACCAGAGAGTAATTGTTCTGTTTTTTCGGGGGTAAGATGTTCGTGGTATTCCTCTCCAATTGCAAGCATTGGTGCGCCGCCACATGCTCCCATACATTCAACTTCACTGATCGTGAATTTACCATCCAAAGAGGTGGTACCAAGTTTTGTTCCACAAGCCTTTTCTACAGCGGAAAGAATTTTATCGGATCCGCGAAGCAAACAAGAGACATTGGTGCAAACTTCAATATGATATTTTCCCAGTTTTTTGTCGTTGTACATTGTATAGAATGTTACGACACCCATGACATGAGCATATGGAACACCAACAAGATCACCGATATATTTCATCATCTCCAATGAAATCCAGCCTTCTTGTTCCTGTGCAATCCACAAAATCGGAAGAAGGGCAGCTTTTTTCGCGGGATATTTTTTGAATAATGCTTCTGCTTTTTGAAGATTTTCTTGATTGAGCATATAAGAATAGTATGGTAAAAATAAACTTCCGATTTTTTACTTCGGAATTATTAGAAATTATTTATCTGCTTCGCCCATCACAGGATCGAGACTTCCGAGTACAGCAACAATATCAGAGATCATTCCACCCTCAACAAGCAAGGATGTTGATTGTAAATTCATAAATGAAGGAGAACGTATCTTTAATCTCCACGGATGACCTTCACCGCGTGACTGGATATAGAATCCTAGTTCACCTTTTGATGCTTCAACTGCATGATACACCTCTCCAACCGGTGGATTCACACCAAAATTGATAAGCATAAAATCATGGATCAATTCTTCCATTCGTGTGTAAATCTGCTCTTTTCGAGGAAGGACTTTTTTGGGTTCGTTTGCATGCACTGGACCGGCAGGCATTTTATCTAAACATTGGATAACAATTTTCACACTTTCTTTTACTTCATTTAAGCGAACGTAGTATCGAGCCAAACAATCACCGTCGTTAAGAACAGGGATATTAAAATCGAGCTCATTATAAACAAGATATGGCTGCGTTCTTCTTAGGTCATGTTCAATACCAACGGCACGAATATTCGGTCCGCTCATTCCCATTGCGATTGCTTGATCTTGAGTAATAACACCAACACCATCCATACGCTCCACAAAAATTCTATTGGTGTTAAGCATGGTGATACATTCGTTGAGTTTTTCTGGAAATTGAGCAATGAATTCTTTAATTGCAGTGATAACTTCGGGGGTCATATCGTGAGCCAGACCACCAACACGTGTAAAGCTTGTTGTGAAGCGAGCTCCGGTTAATAATTCAAAAATATCGTACATTTTTTCCCGTTCACGAAATGTCCAGGTGAACACGGTCAATGCACCGACATCCATCGCAAGAGCCCCAATTCCAAGTAAATGTGAGGAAATACGCGCCATTTCTGAAATGATCGTTCGGATGTACTGTACTCGTTTAGGTGCTTCAATACCAACGAGTTTTTCTACCGCGAGAACGTATGCGGTATTATTCATTAATGGTGAAAGATAATCTAGACGGTCAGTATGCGGAATAAATTCATGGTAGGAAACATTCTCGGCGAGTTTCTCATAACCGCGATGTAGATATCCTAATTCTGGAACGCAAGCAGCAACAGTTTCTCCGTCCAATTTGATGAGAAGCCGTAAGACGCCATGGGTTGCCGGGTGTTGCGGTCCCATGTTCAAGATCATTTCATTGTCGAGTGCATCATCAAAATAGACGCTGGTATTTTTATTCTCAAGAGCAGCAAGAATTTTCTGCTGCCGAATATCCATTGCTTGGTCAATATTCATTATGTCGGCACTCTATTATATATAGACTTTAATTTATTTTCTAGGAAGAGGGATTGAATCAGGAACACCCATCATTGGAAAATCTTTTCTCAACGGGAAGTACTCAAATTCTTCCGGCATATACATTCTCCGAAGATCGTTGTGCCCGTCGAAAATGATTCCAAACATATCATATGTTTCGCGTTCCGGCCAGTTTGCGCCGGGCCATACAGATATTACCGAAGGACAATGCAAATCTGATTCATCCACAAATATTTTTAACCGAATTCTATGTTTATACGATAGAGAATAGAGATTGTATATCACTTCGAAACGATTTTCAGGAGCGTATGCATCGGCACCACAGACATCACTGCAATAATTAAATGAACAGGATTCATCATCCCGTAGGAATGTGCAAACTTTCACAATATCTGCTTTATTGACACAAATAGTAGTCTCTCCGCGAAATTCGCGAACATCCAGAATACTATTGGAGAAGTGTAATTTTAGTTTTTCTATGACTGTCGTTAGCATATCGGATCAAAGGGTCATTCTAATAGATTGGTAAAAACATTAATTATTATTGATACCTTGAATTTGAAGAAGTTGTTGTTCTTGGCGTTCGGCAGTGACGGTCATTGGCGTGCTTCTACTTTCTCCACGCTGTATTTTTTCCTGAATCATTATTAATGCATGGAGTAAATTATCTGGACGAGGAGGACATCCTGCAACATATACATCAACCGGTAAAAATTGATCAATACCTTGCACTACAGAATACGTGCGATACATACCACCCGAAGAAGTGCACGCACCCATTGCAATCACCCATTTTGGATCGGGCATTTGATCATAAATCTTTCTCACGACGGTTGCCATTTTATAGGTTGTTGTTCCCGCTACGATCAAGAGATCGGCTTGACGGGGAGAGAACCGAAATACTTCGGCTCCAAAACGAGCAACATCAAATCGGGGCATTGCGAACGCCATCATTTCAATTCCACAGCATGAGATACCGAGCGGCATTGGCCATAAGGAATTTTTACGGCACCAATTAATAGCAGAATCAATTGTCGTGGTCAACGCTGTATCACCCAGTGCATGTTCTAATCCCATTGAAGAGCTCCCTTTTTTAAGATATATATGTAACCGACAAATAGAATAAGGATGAACAAAATCATCTCTATATATCCAAACATTCCTAATGCTCTAAAGTTCACCGCCCAGGGATATAAAAAAATCACCTCTATATCAAAAAGAATAAATAGGACAGCAACCATATAATATTTTACGGAAAATCGTTCACGAGCAGATTTCGTTGGAGGCATACCACTTTCATATGTAGAAAGCTTTTCTTTTTGATATAGAGGTGATTTTTTTATATCCCTGGGCGGTGAACTTTAG
>JANXZD010000161.1 GCA_025355705.1 Bacteroidota bacterium
GATTGAAGTAATGACGAGAAATCGATTTGACAATGTAATTGGTACACATCTAAAAGATGGACTCAAACTACAAAATCTTACTAACGGTCCGGCAAAATTGGCGAAGGCATTTGCGCTGACCAAATCTCAGAATGAAATAGATCTTTGTGGTAAAGAGATTTTTATTACTGATGGAATAGTGATCCCAAAATCTAATATGATTGCAACAAGTCGAATTGGGATTAATTCTGCTGTCGATAAAAAGTGGCGGTTTTATGTCAAAGGAAATGCGTGGGTCTCTAGAAAGTAAATGTAGAAGTTACACCAATTGAAATTTCGTGAAAAATATCCCCTTTAAAATATTTGTTATATCGATATGATATTCCATACGTATGTTGCGGGAAAAATCCAAAGAAGGGAAGCCACGGAGATTTTAACCACGTACCTGCACCAACGGAATATCCATAATTTGGGAAATCCGTCATAAGTCCGGCACTAAGATGAAATCCGGAAAGCAAAATTTTTCGTCTGTCAACAAAATTGAAATGAAAGTCCTTTTTCATTTCAATACGAAAAATATCCCGAACATTCGAGTTCACAACATAACTGTAACTTGTTGCAAATCTCCAATCGGAAAAAACACCGGTAACTCGTTTTTCTCCAAATCCTATTCCTGTTTCAAAATTCAGCGCACCATAAGCAACACCATCTTTTGATACAACACTCACGCTCGGCGGAACCGCGCTAATGACAACACCCGCAATTGCCAGTGGAACAATTATTCCGGTCATTGTCCAAAGTGCAATGGTTTGAGAGGTTGAGGAACCGTCAACATTTGTACTGTCTTGTGATTGTATGAGACCAACAAAAAGAACAGTGGTCAGTATAATTGTTGCTATTCGTTTCATTGAATAAATTCTATTCTCCCGAAATGCTCCGGTCGGTGAAAACATTTTTCTCCGTACCCTGTTGGTGACCAAGCTAAAAGTTCTTCACCATGAAATGCTCCCGACGCACGATAGAAATTTGCATTCCATACATCATCAGTTTTCTTATTCAAACCAAAACAATTCCACGGAAGTTCAATCACCGATGTCCATATTTTCATATCGTTATCAATGAACGATTTGCAATGAAACCCTGAATACCAATGATGATTTGAAATTCCCAATTGTTTGTTTACATCAATATCAATCCACCGCGCATCGGGAGAGACTTGAAATTCTTTGTACAGTTTTGTTTGTTTTGAATTTATACCGACAAAAATTTCAAAAACGTCACTTAACTCCCAAAGCTTATATGTTTTTGCATTTACAATACTCTTCTCGTTGACATCAATCATTCGTAAGCGATCAAATCTTCCCCGAAAATATACCAATATCCCTTTGTCATTCCATTCGACGCCGATGCGGGTAGCTAATGATTGCGGAGGCTCATTACCATCGGCAAAATGGAGAGGATCGCTGACATCGATATGGACTAGTGATTCTTCAGTCACTTCATTGATTGATGTAAAGATTGATCGATAACTGCGGAATATTTTTTCGGGTGCTATTATTGAAGATTCAGACATATTGTTAAAACGAATTATAGTTCTTTTTGTAAATATTCGCTCGTATAAGAGTTTTTTATTGTAATAATATGTTCAGGAGTTCCCTCTGCGATAATTTCACCACCACCAAAACCGCCTTCGGGCCCAAGATCAATTATCCAGTCTGCAGTTTTAATCACATCAAGATTATGTTCAATGACGATGATAGTATTTCCTTTTTCAACTAATTTATTCAGCACACTCAACAACATTTTAACGTCGTCAAAATGTAATCCAGTTGTCGGTTCGTCTAGAATATACATCGTGTTACCTGTTCCAACCTTTGACAATTCAGTAGAAAGTTTTACCCGTTGTGCTTCGCCACCGGAAAGTGTAGTCGCTTGTTGACCGAGATGAATATACCCAAGTCCGACATCGAACAACGTTTGAATCTTTCTATTCATTACAGGCATTTCACTGAAAAAACCAAGGGCATCTTCAACCGTCATTTCTAATACATCGGAAATTGATTTGCTTTTGTACAATACTTCCAATGTTTCGCGATTGTACCGTTTTCCGCGACAAACATCGCAAAGGACGTAGACATCAGGGAGAAAATTCATTTCGATTTTTTTAACACCGTCCCCTTCACATGCCTCACATCGTCCACCTTTTACATTAAAACTAAAGCGACCGGATTTATATCCGCGAATCTTTGATTCAGGAAGTTGTGCAAACAAATCCCGGATGAATGTAAACAATCCGGTGTACGTTGCGGGATTAGATCGCGGAGTTCTTCCAATGGGTGATTGATCGATCTCTATCACTTTATCAATATGCTCAACACCTTCAATTGATTTGTATGGATACACAGGAATCTTTGTTTTATAAAATCTCTGTGATAATATCGGATAAAGTGTTTCATTGATAAGAGTCGATTTACCTGATCCACTGACTCCCGTAACACACGTCAACGTTCCTAAAG
>JANXZD010000267.1 GCA_025355705.1 Bacteroidota bacterium
ATATGATCCTGCAGAAGTTTCTTCTGTTAGCAAGGAACTATAGAAATTCTCGCTGAATGATTTGCTGATGTTGGAGGTGATTGGAAATTGTGTTGCAATGACCGATGTCGACCCATTGAGCATCCATAGCAGTGGATGAAGAGTGGAAATATTGTTTGTCGATGATTGTACGTCTGACAGATACACAATCGGGAATGGATGATACGAGGTGAATTTCTCGACCGACAGTGATACACCTGATTTCAATGTGCTTCCGCTGGATAACAAAAAGGAGTACTCCCCATCACCATTTTTTTGATATGGTGAAGATAACTGTAACATATCTCCGGTAGCAGCAGACAATTTATCCGGCGTTGCAGTTAAATTCACGTTTGCTTGTGTATTCTTAAAGAAACTGCGAATATCACGTAATTCAAATTCTAATCCCCATCTCGAATCCGATGTGAACCCAAATGCAGCGATATTCAAAATAGTCTGCGTCGTCTTGGTTTTTAATTGGTTTGATTGTATGAATGGAATGCTGGGAAGGTACGATACTTCCATCATCTCTATCAGTGGCCGTTCATTCTTGGTGAGAATATGAAATGGAAATTTTTCCAAACCGATTGGCGGAATAATGATGAACGATTGCTTGCCGAATGATTCTACCGGTTGAATAAGAAACGAATACAGTTCACTTGCTTCAGATTGGATAGCCCCAGTTCGTATCGTTGAGCGATTAAGCATTTCGACAAAACGTTTCATCCTATTGGTCAATGAATAACCGAATGACGATAATTTTACTGCGATGACCTCTTCATTGTTTCTCACAACAAAAACCCACATTTCATTTCCGGCGGAACAATATTCTAACATTGAGGAACCAAGTGGTATCGATTCTGAAATGGGGGCGAATGAAGATTTTTGTAATCCGTTCAAAAAAGAAAATACGGGAAATTCCTGAGTGAGCGTGATAATGTCGGACATTGTTTTGCTTTGAACATATGTCAATTCTTGCTGCAACTTTGCCGCATAATTTTTATTCTGTTTCCGCAGTACATTCAGGTGAAATAATTCCAACTGAAGAGCATTTTTTTCCGCAATTGTTCTTTGAAGTTCCGAATATCGTTTGTTCTTTGCAGGCTCCCGGAATTGCAGTTGAAGTTCGCTGAGTTCAGACTGCAGCCTCATATTCCGAACGGTCTCATAGTAGGAGAGCGCTTCGGGGAATTTTCTGTAGTTCAACAACAAAGAAATAAGATTATCCGAAAACCAGAATTCAACACTGTTTTCATGTATAATGGATGTGGTCAATCGCCGTATATTCACCGGCAAAGAATAGAATGCTGTCGATACCGTATTATGGGAGAACTTTTCAAACGCCCGCTTATAGAACGTGATTGCCGCATTATCATCCTTTGAAAGCTGGCGCACCATTCCTAGACGATGCAGAGCAATTGCTTCTCCTAGTCCGAATCCTGCGCGGGCAAACAGTGTTTGTGATTGTTCGTACAATTGTGTTGCACGAATGAATCCGCCACTTGAATTTTCATATTGAACCGCAGCACCTTTTGAAATACAATCTGCAATGCGAACAAGAAGATAGCCAAGCACAATACCGCTTTGACCATCCTGTTCGTTCTTTGCATTTTCGTACGCTTTAGAAAAATGATCCTGTGCTTCAGTAAAGTTAAAATTCTGATAATATAATTCTCCAAGTCCGATCTGCAAATGTTTTGTGTAAACAGAGTTTTGATATGCTGTCTGTTTGTTGATCAATCCTAACCCGTACTCAAAGCTCGTTTTAGCAAAGGAGAATTCACCGGCGCTGGCGAACGCTTCTCCGCATTGCAAAAAGAAAAGAGGTTCATTCATTGCAGTTGGATTTGACTGTAGGAGAGATTCACTTTTTCTGTACAGCTCGAATGCTTCATCAATTTTGCCGATAGAGGAGAGAGCATTGATGCGCGAACATTCTGTTTCAAGTAAATGAGGAATATCGTTCTGCGTTTGATAAAACGTTTCAGCGCTTTTAAGATACGGCATTGCAGCTTCGTAATGACCAACGCTAATATAGATAGAGGCAATATTCACTGCGGCTTTAGCGCGTATGTGCTCTAATTGATAGAGTTGACCGCTGTTGAACGTTTCAGTTAAAATGGAAAGTGCTTCCGCTTTCTTTCCAAGCTGAAAATAAATATTTCCGATCTGAAGCATCGTTTGCAATTCCGCATTCCGGTCTGCTGCGTGTCGGTAGTATCCGCGAAGTGCTATAAGACTTTCTACTGCAGAAGACAACTTTCCAGAAAGGACTTGTGCGGCAGACAGAGCAGAATAATTTTCTACAAGTTTGGCTTCATTATTCGTTTCCGTATAGATGGTGATACTCTCTATCATCAGGCGTTCAGCTTCTTCGTAGTTCTGTCTACTCATTGCTTCTTCTGCTTGTTGGGTTAAACGCTCTGCTTTGTCTTTTGTCTGCTGGTTGGATGTATCACCGCATCCAAGCATGAAAAAAAATGACGATAGTATGAGGAAAAGCTGTTTCATTGTAGGTACAATATAGTAAGACCTGTTTAAAACAAAAAGTCCCGCTATTCGCGGGACTTTTTTAATTCAAAAGAAAATCAGGTTAGAATGCAAAGAAAACGCCTGCGGTTGCAGAGTTTTGTTTACCTAGGTTGTAGTCTACATTGATATTGACGACAAGCAATCTGATTCCAAGACCAAGAGTGATGCGTGATTTGTTCTCGCCGTTAAGTTCAAAAGCAACGGGAATAGTCTCTTTAACGCCGTTACCCTTATCAACTTCAAAATTATAGGTCACATTCATTGTGGATGATTCCAACATGAATCCTGCATAAGGTGTAACATTAAGGAATGCAAAACCCAATTGTTTTGAAGCATTCAAACCGAATGCCGTTGCTTTAGATTCGAAAATTGTTCCAACTTTCAAATTTTGCGTGAAGAAACTTGCAGAAATGTCTACAACCGGGATTGGCAGCCACATGCCAAGATTATGTTGAATGCCAAAACCAAAATATTTAAATTTTCCGATCTCTTTGCTGATCTCTACATCTGGCAGATAACGGAATGTGAATTGCGTTCCATAAATTGTTCCGATGCTTGCTTGCGGAGCTGCAAGAGGAATAATCGCAGCGCCATCAAGAACACCTGTTACACCATCGAGTCTTTGCGTATTGCCGTTCATTGTGTATGGTGTCCCGTTAACATTGATTGTTTTTGAAGGGATTGAAATTTTCATTGTATCTTGTTTTGTACCTACAATGGTTGGTCCCGAAATACCTACCTGGAAAACTGTATTTGAAATAGCATCAATGGCAGCTTGTTTTGGGAAAAGAGCATTACTGTATTGTGGAATATTTTTTGCAATATTTTCAGCTTGACTACCACTTCCAACTAACCCGCCACTAAATCTGAAATCACCGCTTGCCGAGAAGGTTTTATTTTCTTCAGTGGTGAATGTTCCCATTGCAACAAGACCAAGTTCAAGATCTATTCCGAAAATTTTCGTTTGTGGAGATTTATGGAACCAGCCGCCGTTTAAATCTGCCCCAAAACCGCTTGCTACCGGTTGAACATATCCCTGTGCTGCAGATCCCGCCATTTTGGTCAGAGTTGTAGTCAGATCTTGCGCTTGTACCAGCGATAACATTGCAAGTACGAACACAATAACAGTTAGAAAAGTTTTTTTCATTAAAGACCCCTTTGTGTTGTGAATGTGAATTGTTTGTTGGTTATGTTCAAAAAAAGAAACTCTTGCTTGCGGGGGAGGTAAGCAATATCATACATTGTCTTATTTATCGAAGGCATTACAAATATACTGCTTTTCTATTTAAACGCAATACTTTTTTGTTGCGATTGCGATGCTTTTTTTTTACCATTGTATAACATAGTGAGGCAATAATGAAATCCATCGGTATCAAAAAGCTCTATTATTCCATCAGTGAAGTTAGTAAAATTACTGACCTCGAGCAATATGTCTTGCGGTATTGGGAATCAGAATTTGAGCAGTTAAAACCGCAGAAGAATAGAGCCGGGAATAGAGTCTATACAAATAAAGATATCAAACTTATTATCCATATTAGAAAATTGCTTCGTGAAGAGCGCTATACAATAGAGGGGGCGAAACAGGTATTGGTTGATGTAGTTTTGGATGATACCGGCGAACAGACAGTCTTGCCGTTTGGGGATGGAATGGATAGCGACAAACCTGTACTTCAGCAGCCGGTTACAAAAGTAACCGATCCCAAATTAAAAGAAGACCTTCTGGAAGTGCGCACATTACTAGAAGATGTTCTATTGAAACTAAATTAATGACTCATCACGAATAACACTGAAAATTATTTGTGAAAAAATCATTGTACATAAAAAAGTCTTCCTTTAGTGGAAGACTTTTTTTGTTATTGGTCGGAACGACAGGATTCGAACCTGCGACCCCTACCACCCCAAGGTAGTGCGCTACCGGGCTGCGCTACGTTCCGTATTCATTAATTCAAATTTACAAAAAAGAGTCAGCTTTTCCAACGAAAGAATTTTTATGAAAACAATATTGGTTTATTTCATTTGCACATTACTTACAGCTGGTATGACAAATGCACAGATGTCTTCCGCGCAGAAAGTATTAGTGTCAGTCACCGATGATTGGAACAGCAGTAAAGCGACCCTGTATCTTTTTGATAAGACCAGTGATGGGTGGAAGCAACATCGATCGGTATTTTCCGTCTCAATCGGAAAGAATGGTCTTGGCTGGGGAGAAGGAATTCATCCTCATCAAATCGGTGAGTATGTAAAAAAAGAGGGAGATCAGCGTTCGCCTGCAGGTGTATTTGAATTGGATACACTTTTTTACGGACTTGATGAAAAAGCACCGGATGGAGTAACATATCCATATTTTCCCCTAACAAAATTAACACGATGTGTTGATGATGAAAAATCCTCCGTTTATAATTCTATTCTTGAAGAAGATTCGCTAAAAAAAGATTGGCAGAGTGCAGAACGAATGGGATATGTTGCACCCGATTATAAATATGTGCTTGTGGTAAAACATAACCCAAAACAAGAACCCGGAAAAGGGAGTTGTATCTTTATTCACACGGTCAATGTTCCAACCAGCGGATGCACATCAATGAATGATGAGGATATGTTGGCGTTGCTCCGATGGCTTGATCCAAAGAAAAAGACTGTCATGGTACAGCTTCCGCATTCCGAATACTATCGTTTACGCCCGGAATGGAACCTTCCGAAACTATTGAACAATTAACTGCACGAATCAAACCACTATTATGCGAAAAGTAAAGATTATCGTTGGCATTGTTTTTTCATTGTTCACGATCGCACTGACCGCTTATTTTTCACTGCGTTATCTTGTGACCAAATCGTTCTCTGAGAATAATGGTGAACTTGTCGTTTCAGGACTTCATAATACCGTAAAAATCTACCGGGATGAATTTGGTGTTCCGCATATCTTTGCCGAGGATGAATATGATCTCTTTTTTGCGCAAGGATATGTCCATGCGCAAGACAGATTATGGCAGATGGATCTTACGCGTCGAGCAGGTGAAGGGAGGCTTTCAGAGATTCTTGGACCGTCAACGATCAAATTTGACAAAATGTTGAAGACGGTCGGATTCAAACGCATTGCACAACAGTTGGAACAACACCTTAAACCAAAATCAAAAGAAATATTGCGCGCATATTCCGACGGCATCAACGCATTTATCAGAGCTCATAAAGGAAAATACCCGATCGAATTTGATATGTTGAAGTATGAACCTGAAGAATGGACGCCAGTACATAGTCTTATGATCTCGCGATTGATGGCGTGGGAGTTGAATATTTCCTGGCATGTTGATGTTACACTTGGTGAACTTGTTGCGAAGCTTGGACAAAAAAAAGCCAGCGAAGTATTTCCAATATATCCGGAAAATGGACCTGTCATCGTTGCCGGCATCATGAATCAACAACAACTCGCATCGTTACGCAGTTTTGCTACAGTTCACAATCAGTTTAAAGAGTTCTTCGGAACGACTGGTACGCATATTGGCAGCAATTCCTGGGCAGTTGCTCCGCAAAAATCGGTAAGCGGACGAGCAATGATTGCCAACGATCCGCATCTTGGGCTATCGCTTCCGGCAAAATGGTATGAAATTCATTTACATGGCGGTTCAGTGAATGTAGCAGGAGTCTCCCTTCCAGGAACGCCGCTTGCTGTTATCGGACACAATAACAATGTTGCATGGGGATTAACGAACGTGATGGCCGACGATGCAGATTTTTATTTTGAAAAAACTGATTCTCTTGGAGGCGATACATACCTGTTCAAAGGAGAGTGGAAGGATATCGAAATTATTCATGATACGGTGTGGGTAAAAGATTCCACTGAAGTTCCGTTTACAATCCGAAAGACTCTTCACGGTCCCGCGATCAATGAGATCTATCCGTTAGAAAATATTTCGTCGTCCAATTTCATCACGATGAAATGGACCGGATTTGAGATGAGCGATGAATTATACGCATTATATTTAATTAACACCGCCCGTGATTGGCAAAGTTTTTTGAATGGTGTAAAAGAATTTACCGTTCCTGGACAAAACTTTGTATACGCAGATGTTAAAGGAAATATTGGCTATCATCCGGGTGTGCGTTTGCCGAAACGGACTGGTAACAATCCTACATTGCCTTTTATTGGTTGGACCGGTGAAAATGAATGGCAGGGATTCATTCCGTTCGAACAACTTCCATCGCTTTTCAATCCACCGGACGGGTTTATCGCAACAGCAAACAATAAAACAACGAACAATGTCAACTATCATATTGCAAATTTATGGGAGCCGCCGTCACGAATTCAACGGATTCGTGAAGTGCTGCAATCGAAGCAATTGTTCGACGTGAGTGATTTTAAGCGTTTGCAGAACGATCAATTCTCGTATTTTGCAAAAGATGTAACGCCGTTCATTCTTTCTGCATATAAAACAATTCCCCCGAAAGAACAGAATGTTCAATCTGCGGTGAACTATTTCCGTAATTGGAATTTCGTTATGACAAAGGATGATGTTCCGACGACGATCTTTGAAGTGTTCTTCAATCACCTTCTCAAAAATATCTATCGTGATGAGATGGGGGATGAATTATTCCAGCAATATATTTTTTTGGCAAATATGCCCTATCGGGTCACACTTTCAATATTGAACGATACGGGTTCCACATGGTTTGATGATGTTACGACATCAGAAATTGAGACCCGCGATGATATTATCCGAAAGAGTTTAACGGAAACATTGAATGACCTTTCTGAGAAATTTGGTCCTGAAATGAAAGAGTGGCGCTGGGGCAGATTGCATACACTCACGCTCAAACATCCGTTTGGGAAAGTGGAGGTCCTTCAGTCGATCTTCAATATTGGTCCAATGGAAGTTGGTGGTTCCGGAACTACGGTGAATAATGGAGAATATCATTTTACGGCACCGTATGAGATGACCCTTGGCCCTTCTGTACGAACCATTGTCGATTTTTCCAATATCAATAATGCCCAATCCGTGATACCGTCAGGACAATCGGGTCAGCCCTTACATGATCATTATTCCGACCAGACACCGTTGTGGAAGAACGGAGAATATCATTCTCTTCCTATTGATGAGGACGAAGTGATTAAAATAACGAAAAATATTTTGTATCTTATGCCGCAGAGATAACAAAGGGTGCTTGAGTATTTGATAGGGAATCTGAATCTATATGTCATCAATTGAAAACAGGAAAAAATACGGCAGAACAAAGATCGTTTGCACACTTGGCCCCGCATCCTCATCCGTTGAAACACTTGTCAATATGATCGAAGCAGGGATGGATGTGGCGCGGTTGAACTTTTCCCATGGCTCACATGAAGACCACTTGGAAATGATGAACCGGGTTCGTCAAGCGGCTGCCATTACTGGTGAGTCTGTTGCAATTCTCCTCGATCTGCAAGGTCCGAAGATTCGTACTGGAAAATTGAAAGAACCAATGGAGTTGAAGAATGGCGAGCAATTGATCATCACGATTGACGAGATGGTTGGTGAGAATCATAAAGTTTCGACGACCTATCAGCATCTTCCAAATGATGTGAAACCCGGGGACACGATTTTGATGGATGATGGACTGCTCCAGTTCAAAGTACTCTCATCCTCAGAGCGGGAAGTGGTCACCGAGGTTGTGTATGGTGGAATTCTAAAGAGCAACAAAGGGATCAATCTCCCTGGCGTTTCTGTGAGCGCGCCGTCATTGACTGAAAAAGATAAAGAAGATCTCTTGTTCGGTATTGCTCACGATGTTGATTATGTAGCACTCTCATTCGTCCGTTCTGCTCAGGATGTCATTCATCTTCGCGAATTCATCATTTCCAATGTTGACGGAAAAAGAATTCCAATCATTTCAAAAATCGAAAAGAATGAGGCATTGCAAAATATCGATGCAATTATTGAAGAGAGCGACGGTTTAATGGTCGCACGCGGCGATCTTGGTGTTGAATGTAAAACAGAAGAGGTTCCGCTTGCTCAAAAAATGATCGCGCGGAAAGCGAACAAAGCAGGAAAACCGGTGATTATTGCAACGCAGATGCTTGAGTCGATGATCGAAAATCCACGTCCAACACGTGCCGAAGCGAATGATGTTGCAAATGCTGTGTTAGATGGTGCTGATGCAGTGATGTTAAGTGGTGAAACATCAGTCGGAAAATATCCCGTGATTGTTGTGAAAACAATGGACACGATTATCCGCCGTGTTGAAGAAGAAGCAAAAGATAAACTCTATCTTGAAGATGAGGTTGGAAATGAAAATGATGCAGTGTTCAAAGCACTCGGACGTTCTGCATGCGTGCTTGCAAAGCAGATCAATGCGGCAGCGATCATCTGTTTCTCACATTCCGGTTCAACGGTGAAAGCTATCTCGCGGTACAGACCTCAAGCACAGGTGATTGGTGTAGCAAATCGTGAACGCATTCAACGACGGCTGAATTTGATCTGGGGAGTTCGTTCGTTATTGATCAAAAGTTTTGAAGTTGGAGACACAGACGCGACAATTGCACAGGTGAATGTTGTATTGACAGAACTTGGATATTTAAAGAAGGGAGATTATGTTGTGATCACCGCCGGTATTCCGCTGATGGCTCGTAACACGACCAACATGATCAAAGTTGAGAAGATTCAATAACATAGTATAATCGTGTCAGACGCTAAATAAAAAAGTCACGCAACGCGTGACTTTTTTATTTTTTGCTCTTGGCTACAATCCACTTTCGGAAATATAATCGTTCGTATCGTACCGAACGTTCTCACTGTTCCGTTCCGTTTCATCCATCTTTTTTTTCAGAAGGATTGGAATGGCAACAACTCCCGCGATGATCGCCGCCCACTTGACGACATTAAGTAAATTTTTCATACTGCTTCAATAGAGTTTAGTTGTTAATTGGTCTGTTTATTTATAACAATAAAATACAATTTTTTCTCTAAAATTGTGCTTAAAATCAATTGTGTGAAAAAAAATTAATAACCTTAATAGGTTTTTG
>JANXZD010000268.1 GCA_025355705.1 Bacteroidota bacterium
TTGAACAGTCGAAGTGGTTATAAGTTGGAAAATGAGTTTGGCATACTCTCAAATTCATTCAATAAACTTGCAGATATAGTTCAGAAAGATATAATTATAGATAAGAACACAGCAAGACTTACTGACGCAATGCTAAGCGAAGAAGATGCCAAAAAATTCTTCAGAACAACCCTTGATGTGCTTTCCAAACTAACCGACTCGCAAATGGCAGCAGTATATTTGTTGAGTGATAATCAAAAGATGCTTGAATATTTTGAGTCGATCGGACTGGATGAAAGCGCAAAACGGTCATTTGACATTGAAAGTCTTGAAGGTGCTTTTGGCGCAGCAGTATTCAATGGGACAATTCAGCATATAAAAAATATTCCGGATGACTCAAGGTTTGTATTCACCACAGTAACCGGCAAATTCATTCCGAAGGAAATGATTACAATTCCGATTCTGACAGATCGAAGAGTTGTGGGTGTAATAACATTGATATCAATTGATAAATTTGCTAAATATACATTCGAATTGGTTGAAAATATTTCTGCTACATTGTGCACTCGTGTTGAAGGGATATTGGCATACAAAAAAATTGCGGAGGTTTCGGATATACTTAAGGAAAGAAATCGTGAGTTGGATGCACAGAAAAATGAATTGTCAAATCAGGCAAGTGAATTGACGCATCAAAACGTTGAACTTGAGGTTCAAAGGAAACAGCTTTACGAGGCAAGTCAACTCAAATCTAATTTTTTGTCCAACATGAGTCATGAATTGCGCACGCCTCTTAACTCAGTAATCGCTCTTACCGGTGTACTTAGCAGGAGACTGTCCAAACAGATTTCTGTAGAAGAAAACAGTTACTTAGAGATAATTGAGAGAAATGGTAAGAGTCTGCTAGTATTAATTAATGATATTCTTGATATTTCCAGAATAGAAGCAGGAAAAGAGGAAGTTACAATTACTAAGTTTAATTTGAATATTCTGATCAAAGACATTGTTGATATGATTAAGCCACAGGCAGACCAGAAAAACATTGAACTTTCACATAGATCAGCTGATACTGAAATTTTCATTTCAGGTGATTCAGACAAAATTCATCATATTTTACAGAACCTGATTGCAAATGCTGTTAAGTTTACAGAAGCGGGAAGTGTTGTTGTTTCGGCAAAACAAAAAGAGAATGATATTGAAATAATCGTTACTGATTCAGGAATCGGAATCTCGGCAGAATATTTGCCACATATTTTTGATGAATTCAGACAGGCAGACGGAAGCACATCCAGAAGATTTGGTGGAGCAGGTTTAGGACTCGCTATAGCAAAAAAGTATGCTAATTTACTTGGCGGAACTGTCACGGTTACAAGTATTCTTGATGAGGGGTCAGAGTTTATAGTGAGACTGCCGGTAACTTATCATAATGATGGAAAGAAAATGATTGAGGATAATGAGATTGGATATCGTAATGAAGTAATTCAGCAGGTTAACATAGAACCGGCTGTCCTTAAAGAAAAAACTGTATTGCTCATTGAAGACAATGAATCAGCAATAATTCAAATAAAGGATTTGGTAGAAGAGATTGGATGCAAGGTTTCTGTTGCACATGGAGCGAGTGAGGCATTTAAAATTATTGATAGAGCAATTCCTGATGCCATAGTCCTTGATTTAATGATGCCGGGCATGGACGGCTTTGAAGTGCTGGAAATTATGCGCAATGCAGACAGCACGGCTGATATACCGGTGTTGGTTCTCACTGCAAAGCATATTACAAAAGAAGACTTAAAGCATCTAAAAAGGAATCATGTCTATCAACTTATACAAAAAGGTGATGTAAACCGTGCCCAATTACAGAATGCAGTGAAATCAATATTTTCCAATAATGAAGAAAATGATGAAAAGATAAAAAAACAATTGCCACATATTAAAGGTAAGCCGATGGTTCTTATAGTAGAGGACAATGCGGATAATATGATAACAGCAAAGGCATTGTTTGGAGATGAATACATTATTATAGAAGCAGTGGATGGACGGGAGGCAATAAAGGTTGCCGAAGAAAATGTTCCCACCCTTATTCTGATGGATATTGCGCTACCGGAGATGACAGGAATTGAAGCATTTAATGCAATCAGAGGGCAGACTAAACTGAAGCACATACCGATTATTGCACTCACGGCAAGTGCTATGACAGAAGACCGGGAATCAATTTTATCACACGGATTTGATGCATACATTCCAAAACCAATAATTGAGGAAGAATTCAATAAAGTTATAGGTGAGGTTCTATATGGAAAATGAGAAGATTAAGATCCTAACAATTGATGACAATATGGATAATTTGATTACTCTGAAAGCACTTCTGAACGAATCTTTTTTTGATGTTGAAGTATTGTCTGCACTTAATGGTCAAGAGGGACTTGATCTTGCCGGTGATAGGGATCCGGATGTTATTCTTCTGGATATTGTTATGCCTGAAATGGATGGATTTGAGGTTTGCAGCAGATTAAAGGCAGATGGTGAATTGTGTGAGATACCGGTTGTGTTTTTAACGGCAATAAAGGGAGATAAAGAGAATCGAATCAAAGCTCTTAAATGTGGTGCGGAAGCTTTCCTTTCAAAACCAATTGAGG
>JANXZD010000281.1 GCA_025355705.1 Bacteroidota bacterium
ATTTGCAGTTTGCCCTTTGAATAACAGAGAAACTCCGAGGATGATCAAATCATAAAACAGCACAAAGAAGAACCACGTAAAGAGAGCAATACCAAACGATCGTGATTTCCGTTTATTTGTCGTTGCAATCGTCACGGCTACAACAAGGAAGACCAATGCAAGCAGCAATGATAACAAAACAAATAATCCATATTGTATCAACCCTTCCGTTCCAGTGACGGCAACAATAATTCCTCCAGCGACAATAAAACCAACGATCATTGAGAGTGCGAGTGAAAAGAATAGTCCTGTGATTTTTCCCAAAAGAACTTCACCTCGAAATACCGGCTGAGAAAAAAGGAGTTCAGTGGTTCCTCTGTCGTTCGTAAAACTAAGCGTACCCATGATCAACGCTACAAGCGGGACAATATACAGAACCAAATTAAGCATGCTGGCTGATGTTCGAGTAAAATTTTGCATCCCGGAGAAACCTTCTGCCATAATTCCGATGTATGAAATACCAACAACAAGAGCACCAAAGACAACTGCAAAGATAATTGTCCATTTGTTGCGGATATTCACCAGTAATTCCTGACGTGCTATTCGGGTGATAAGTAAATAATTCACAATGAACTCAGTCTTCCTTGGAGGCGCAGCAGGCATCCCCCTCCATTGCTGTAAGTTTTGGCGGATATTGTTCTTTCAATTGTTTTGCGCGAAGTTGATCTCCTACAGCTATTTGTCCTGATCCCATCGGTGTTTCAATCCCTGTCTGGAGGACAATACTTTTTCCGAATGGTATCCATGCTTTCGTTTCATAATCTTTCACAAATATTTTTTCAAAATCATCAACATTATGATCTTTACGATAATTTTCAAAACACCGCAAATCATCAAACTTTACTACTGATCCATCCTTATTGATGATCTCCGAGGCAAACGCAGGATTAGACACTGTCATCCGACAGCTTGCACATTCATCTTCCGGGAAAAGTTCTACCGGTTGTATTTCTTTCGGTCCGCAGGAAATGACTATTACGGATAATGCTACTGCTAAAAAATATTTATTTGTGTTCATGCGGTGAATTCCCTACATAGTGTAAATAAAGATCTTCGATTGTCCCTTCTTTTGAGAAGGTCATTCGGAGATTATCGATCGATTCAAGCGCAGCGAGTTTTCCGGAAACAAAAATAGCAACACGATCTGCGAGTTGTTCGGCTTCAGCAAGCAAATGTGTGGAAAAAATAATGGTTTTTCCTTTTATTTTTTGTTCCATAATAAAATCACGAAATTGCTTCACCCCTTGAGGATCAAGATTTGCTGTCGGTTCATCCAACAACAAGATCGGTGAATCCGGAATCGAAATGACTGTCATGCCCAATCGTTGGATCATCCCGCCCGAAAATTCATGCACCGGTTTATCAGAAAAACCGTTGAAGCCGGCTTTTGAAAGAGCATCGTCGGCTACAGATTTAGAGATATTCCGAAGTGAGCTGTAGAATTGAACAACTTCACGGGCAGTCAGGGTCTCAGGGAAAACAATTCTCTGAGGCAAATAGCTCATGAATTGTTTTGCATCTTTTGAATGGGTACGGACATCAATCCCGTGAACAAGTATTGAACCGGACGTTGGAATAGTTAGGCCAATAATCGATTTCAATGTTGTGGTCTTGCCGCTTCCATTCGGACCAAGAAATGCAAAGACTTCTCCCTGGTTCACAGTGAATGATACATCATTCACAGCGGTAAACTTTCCGTATTTTTTCGTGAGGTGTTCAACAGCAATCATAGAAGTTTTTTCTTTCGAATGCGAAATACAAAGACGACAAGAATAGAAAGAAAGATCGGAATCAGCCACGGAACAAACGATGCTGTAGTCTGCCTTTGTATTCTTGCATTATCAACATTCATCTTCTTATTAAACCACTTCAAAGGAACGGGACACATCAACGGGTGTTCATCAATTTCGCCCGAAACATCTAAAATAGGGAATGATTTTCCGGCAACCGCCAATGCCTGCGATGCCGGACTGTATAAATAGAGACGTACATTCGCATTGTTCCCTTCCAGATAAGAAAAAACATTTTCTATCTTCATTGGAATATCGCCAATTCCATTTTTATCCAAATCATAACCATCGTATGAACTCCAATAATTACCTTTGCCGTTCAAACTCCAGAATGACTCTGTTCGTCTTCCAACGATGGTCAACGGATTGAGATTATCGATGAAATTATTCTCTGTAAATGTGTTGTGAATGGAATTTTGGAACATCTCCAGAGCCAGATCGTTGCGTGCAATGATATTATTGTGGAAAAGGTTGTTGGTCGATGATTCAAAAAATATACCGATGACATTGTCTGAGAATATATTTGAATCCGCAATTGAATAATGGCAATCTTGCAGCAGCATTCCGTACGATGCAAACCCTCTATTCCGTAAAAATATATTGTGTTTCATAACGATGCCACGCGTAAACATAATCGCGGCGCCGGCAACATTATCACGAAAGATATTCCGTAAAAAAGTATTGGAGTCGGCATACATATAGTGCAAACCGTAACGCAAATGATGCACTTCGTTGTCTTGAATGAGTGTATGATTTGCATTTTGTATATAGAAACCATCTCGGGTTTCGGAGATGGTGTTTTTCTCAAGAACATTGTGATTGGAATTCCATAAATGAATACCACTTCCCCGTTCGCCTTGAGAGAGAGATTGTCTGCCGGTTACAACATTCTGCGCAATAAAGTTAGAATCCGACATATAAAGATAAATTCCAAAGAGAATATCATTGAGGGTATTGTTCCGAATGATGTTGTGATTAGACTTAATGAGGATTCCGGCGTCTTCATTCACCAGCATATTTCCGCTATGCTCAATAACAAAACCTGAGAATGTGCACTGCGGAGAAAGAATCGTTACGGTACTCCCTTTTCCTGTTCCATAAATAACGGGAGATTGATTACCAATAAGATGAATGGATTTTGTGATAACGATATCTTCGCAATATCTTCCCCCGTCAACAATCACAGTATCACCGGGTTGTGCTTGTTCAATCAATGACTGGATTGTTTGTTGAGCAAACAACGATTGAATGAACATAAGAGCTAATAAAATATTTAACAATCTACCTAATGCCATACGATCACCAAAACCACCCCAAAAAGCATTGATTGCGCCAATAGAAGAAATCCCAGGTTTTTGAATTTTACTTTACCGGTCAATGTTATCGTACCGTAAATTGCATGGATGAACATCGGAACAAATGCCAATGTTGCAGTCAATGGAGTGTAACGATACAACGAGAGCATTAACACAACAGCAACGACAAAGAGATGATAAAGTATATTCAATCTTCCCAATGTCAGTTTTTCACGTATTGGTAAACTCTCTTTTTTTAGTGTGCTGACCTTGATTTTCATATGGACATAAAAGACACTGCACCCGAAGAATAGAAAAGTCAACGTCCATAACACTGCTGCATTCATATCAAATGACCCAGTGGAAATGTAGTAGGCGCTCGGCGCACTCAGTGTTAATCCGGCAACCGCCGTCAAATCACTGAGAATCGATTTTTGGGTTTTTAACGTTAAAAAATAATTTCCAAAAAATGATAAGGCGCCCAACACGGCAAATGTTACAAGATGATTATACCCTTGGCGAAAGAGCGGAATGATGAAGGCAGCCCCTACGAAAATATAGATGACCGCCCAAACAATTGATGCATTGAGCTTTTCCTTCCCTTGAGGAGAACCGTTGAATTCTCGAAGGAGTGTATGGATTGGCACATAGCTTAAAAATATCCCCAATGCAGAGAATGTGAACAGGAGAATATTTATTGAGAAACTTCCTGCATACACGACGCCGATAAGCATCGGCACAAACAGTACCGCCCACGATCCATGTTCACGAGTAATGATGGGTTTAGGAAAATTCATAAGCTACTAATGTTCGTTTAACCAAGTTTTGCGGGATAGCCACATTGCGAGCAATAATATCAGCGGCATCACCGCAATAAAAAATGATGCTGTTGATGGATACGTGTACACTTCGAAGTTTGCCATTGTCTGATGACCGAACATTGGGGGAGTAAATGGCGGAACTTTGATCGCTGCGGTCGGATCAAGTTCATGACCATAAATGTACATCTTATGGTAAAAACTCCACAAAGAAAAGACACCAAAATAGGAGAACATTGTAAATAGATCAACCAACTTCGACATTTTTCCCAAAACAACGACACGCAATGCAAGAAGGATCGTCCCGCCGAAAACGAAAGGGATCCATTTAAATTCCGTAAAATCATCATTCAGCAATGGACGCATTCCGATATAATGATTCAATGAATTAATCTCTTTCAGATCGTCCTGGTTGGGAGTTTTCCCACCTTCCAGTTTGTAGGAATAAATATTTAACAACAGCCCGTCAGGAAATTGATTTGAATATAATGTCATCTTCCACATCGGCGTAAAGAACGAAGGGAGTAGCATTGCTGCGGCAAGAAGGATTAATAATCGACTGCGCATATCAATTGGTATTTCAAAAAACGATGTTGCCTTTTCCAAATACTTTTGCATAATAACTCCTTGAGAATAACTATAGCGGGATGGAACACATCCATCCCGCTACCTAAAATTACTTCACCAGCATATATCCTTGCATTTCTTGATGAAGAGCAGAGCAGAAGTTTGTGCAATAGTACGCATACACTCCTTGTTTATCTGCCGTAAACTCAATTGTTTTTGTTTCACCCGGGTCAACAACTACATTAATGTTGTATTCTAAAATTCCAAGCCCGTGCAATTCATCCGTCGTTTGTTCGATGTTTGTCATATGGATGGTCACTTTATCCCCCTTGTTCACTTCAATCTTATTTGGCTCAAAACTTGAACGAACCAACACCATATAAACCTCAACATTCTTTCCATTACGAACGACTTTCGCATCCTTTACATCCCATATCGCTTTTGGATCTTTGTTTTCTTCTTTCGGATAGACTTCAATGGGATGTAATTTATCTGCCTTGATCATTTGCGCGTTGTGCGGTTCCGGTTCGGTGAATGCATCATAGAGTACAGACATTTTTTCACCACTGATATCGATCAATTGCGACGCTTCCGGCTGTGATGGCCCTACGCTAAGATGTCGGCCATGAGAAAGTTTGTTCAATGCGACAAGATATTTTCCATCTGGGCTTTTTGTGTCTCCTTCTGCCGCACAGAGATGACCGATGTTGTATGCGACAGGAACTTTATCGACAACTTCCCATGTCCCGAGTTTCCATTTTGCCACAGCACTTTCAACGAAGAGCGATGTATACGCATATCCTTTATCATCAAACTGCGTATGGAGTGGACCAAGCCCAACATTAATTTCAGCATCTTTCACTGCATCATAATTGAGAACTGGAATACCATCTTCGTTGCCGGTGAAATCTTTTTTCTCAACAGCCATTTTAATTTTTTCAATGTTAAACACTGTCGTAATACTCTGCAGTTTTCCGCTGCCGACAATATATTTTCCATCGGGGCTCACATCAACGCCATGCGGAGATTTTGCGATTGGAAGCAAGAAAACAATTCCTTCTGCTGTTTTAGGATCGAGCATTTTTACACCATCAACCATTTTTGCTTTACCTGCAGCAAGAGCTTCTTCAACTTTTTTCCAGTTCACCGCAGCAATATAATCGCGGTCTTTTTGCGTAGATGTTACTTCCAATTTACCAATCGCACGTTCGCTGTTATAACATGTCCAGAATGCCCAGCCGTTACTTGGGCCTTTGCCTGCGTCGCCAAGATCGTAATTGAACGGCGGCATCAAGATCTGCCAGCCAACAGACATATTTCCAGTTTTCGAATCAATTTTTACTGCACTAACTACGCCGTTATATTTTGTTGCATAGTCTTCTATTTTCTCATATCGTCCTTTGGGTAAAGGAATAGAAAAACGGGAAGCAGAGAGAAGATATTCACTATTCTCTGTAACGAATGTTGAACCATGGTTGCCAGAGATATTTGCAATTGGTCCAAGAATTTGTTTCGTCTTAAAATCGCGTAAATCAATTCTTGCAATTCTGTTATTGGCATTATCATTCACAAACAACCAACGACCGTCATAATCACCGTCTGTTTCGCTGAGTGCCGGATGATGAACATCACCCCATGTATATCCGCCAAGCATTGCTTTTGATTCTTTGTCAAACCCATAACCAGTTGCAGCGTACGGTGCAAACACAGGAATAGTAGAAAGATGCCGCATTGATGGAACGCCATAAATGTACACTTGTCCTGAATGTCCGCCGGAAGCAAAGAAATAGTATTCATCCAGATCACCCGGAGCTACATATGTTTTTTGTGCTGCTTCTTGCACATCGGAACGGGCACCACCGCGTCCTTTCTTATCTCCCCCGCATCCAACAAATATTGCCGTTAAAAACACAGCAATCATTAGTAAAGTCAGTCTATACTTCATGATTATTTCTCCTTTATTATGGATTTGGAACATTAGGTATTATTTTTTTACAACTGTTTTCTTCTCGTTCTTTTTTAATTCATATGCATGACGCAATTTTTCAATTGCTTCAAGGCGTTCTTCTTTTGTCAATGGAAGCATTGTCGATAGCACAACTTCCATCGTTCCGGTCGGTTTCATCAAAAAGTCATCGAGTGTTCTGCCAAAGCGTGATTGAACATCTTCAACGGCAAGTGCAAGATCCGGTCCAATTTGCGCAGCAGCTTCTACGCCGAGTGATGAAACCGAATGACAAACAAAACATCGTCGTTGGACAAAAAATGCGCCCGGACCGTTTTTCATCCGTTCTTCTTTTTCAATTTCTTCTTTAGAAGGAACATCTTTGAAATTGTTTCCGGGAATATACTCGATCGGCAGTTTTCCTTTTTTCCAGCTCATCACAAGTAAAGCGAGTGATTGGGCATCAGAGGATGAAAATCCAAAACTCGGCATCACTGTCTCCGGCACCAACTCTTTTGGATTTTTGAAATGCGTTATATGCCATGTAAACATCGACGCAAAACCTTTGATGCGTTCATAGTTGAATTGTTCGGCAGATTTTTCTCCTTCAAATGTAAGGTCTGGTCCTACTGTTCCACCCCTGCCATTTACAACGTGGCATGCACGGCAACCTTTGTCGTTCACAATTTGTTTTGCTCTATTGATCACACTCATACCATTTGTTTCTTTATCGTAGCGATGGCATGTATTGCAATTCATCTGCATCATTGCTTTTTTATCACTGATGACATAAAATTCGGCAAGTTCTTTCCCTAACAATGGTTCTTCCCAAAACGGCGCAAATCCATGAGCCGCCTGCATATCTGTTGCATATCCTTGTCCTCCATGGCACGGTGTACATCCGAACTTAGTGATCGGATGTTTCGCCAAAATTTCTTTAGGATGAGAGCGAAACGGCTGTTCGACATTCTCCATTCCTTTCCACTCCATTCCCATATGGCAGGTGATACAACGGTCGGTGACACCAAGATCTTTTACATAGATTTGTTGAAGTCCGCCGCGCACCGTTGCTGCACGATTAACACCAAGTTTTTCTTCTACTACAGAAGTAAAATCCTGTTGATACATTTTCCACTCAGGTGTTAAATAATTAACAATAATGTATCCAGTAATAATTAAAAAGATGATGCTGGCAATGCTAACAAAGATCTTATCCTTAATAACAAATTCTAATTTCTGTTTCATATTCTTATGATTCATTGCTCATCTCATTTATGATCGTGTGAAAATAATGATTCAGTTAAAATTTGACCGGCATCGTCGGCCACGATTCCCAAGGCCAGTAGAAATTCCAAAACGGCCCCCGTAAAAATGTTCCAATAATAGTAAAGATGATAATGATGATACAGATTCCGATGAACGTGTAATTTTGTTTTTTTCTTTCAGGGGAGAACCACACTCCAACGCTATTCAATCCAGATCGATCACGATACGGCCACCATATGGCGAGACCGATAAGAACCGTCGGTAAAATTATACCGCCAATAAATGCACCGTTGATGGTGATGAATCCCAGCTTCAATGTTGTATCTGTTACTATTTCCTGCAGCCAGAGAAAGTACCATGGTGCTTTTGCAGGATTCGGCGTAACAGAAGGATTAGCCGCTTCTTCAAGCGGAGCTGCAAAAAGGATAGCCAATAAAATTGTTGCCGCTATTGTTGCAAGAGTTACCAGCCAGAGGCGTCGAAGTAAATGCGGCACTGATGAAACAGAATTTTCTTCTTCATTCACCATTGTTGTCTGCACATGCACACTTGTTCCGTTTGTAATACCAAGCAGCGAATATGTTTTGGATTTTACCGGAGCATTGTTTTCCGGTTTTTGATTCAGTGATTCATTATCTGCAGCAGCCAATCCGCCATCTTTACGAATGCGCCACATGTGGTAGAAGAATAGAAACAATACAATCACCGGCAGAAAAAATACATGCAACACATAAAACCGTATAAGTGCGTTCTGATTAATTGTATTGCCTCCAAGAAGGAAGAATCGAATTTTTTCACCAACAACCGGGGCCGAACTTGCAATGTTTGTTCCTACTGTAATTGCCCAATATGCCAGTTGATCCCATGGCAGTAAATACCCGGTGAATGAAAGTAGAAGCGTCGCAAGTAAGAGAACAATACCTACGATCCAATTTGTCGGGCGATTGGAGCCCACCGATTTCCCGTTCTTATATGCGCCGGTCAAAAAGACTCTTACCATATGAAGAAATACGACCGCCACCATCAAATGGGCGGAAATTCTATGTACTGAACGTAAAAGCCATCCGAATGCAATGACAAACTCAATATCTTTTACGGAACTATAGGCACGTTCTACCGATGGTACATAGAGGAACATTAAAATCATTCCCGTGATTGTCAAAATCATGAATAGAATGAATGATATCGTGCCCAAATAGAACGAGTAATTCCATGATAAACTTTTCTTAGAGATCTTATTCGGAAACCAATGGAGTAAAATATTTTTGACAATAGCATCGCCGGATTCTTTTTCACTTCCAGGATTCCACGTCCATAAAAGCTTTGTATAGATTTTTTTCACTTGTTCTATTAATTGCATGACTGCTCCGTCTTAAAGATCATTTATACTGTCAATCGAAAATTTTGTTCAACTTCTTTTCCTAAATCAACGATGAGCTGGCCATCATCAGGGGATTGTTCCAAATTGTACCATCGCAATGGCCTTGGTGCCGGTCCGGCAAAGTTGGTTCCATCTGCGTAAAATTTTGAACCGTGGCAAGGACAATGAAATTCAAAATTGATTCTTTTCTTTATTCCATCTTCTTCAATCTCTTTTGGTTGATTTAATTTTGTGTATTTCACGGTGCAGCCAAGGTGTGTGCACGCACCAGAGATTGCATAATAAGATCTTCCCTCTTTGAACACATATAATCTTCTGTCTTCAATAAATGTTACACCTTCGGAAAGCTGTGTCGGAAGTCCAATTTTGAACCGCTCAGATGCTTCGTAAAGGACATCAGGGACAAGTGCGCGAACTGTTTGAAATCCGGTTGCACCTGCACCCAATAAAATGCTCCCTACCCCGACTTTTTGTAGAAACTCACGACGAGAGTTGTTTCCTTTTTCTTTCTCTCCGTTGGAGTTAGTTGATTCAGCTTCTTTCATAATTTATCCTTGTTGACGTTATGCAAATTGTTCGTTTTCTTCATAATAAAACAGTTCCATCGTCATTGCATCGGTTGGACAGCGTACAGCACACAATCCACAACGAATACATGTTTCATCGTCTTTGATCATTGCCGATGCTTGACCAAATGGATCAATATTGTAATGTTCAAGCAGTTGTGCTTTTGTTCTTTCATCTATTTCTAATTCTGCCAGCGGCACAAGTTGTAAACAATATTCCGGACAAACATCTACACAACGATTACACATCACACATTTATCGGCATCGTATATTGTTTGCACGTGACAAGATAGACATCGTTCCGCTTGTCGCTTTGCTTGTTCTTCTGTATAACCTACTTCTACTTCCGATATTCCTGTTCGGCGATTTAGATCTATAGTTGGCGGCGCTTCGCGTGTATATTGCTCAAAATCTTCCGGACGTGTAAATCTATTGGTGGGAATTTTTTCGATAGAAAGATCGAAATATGTTGTTGCCGTAGTACCGCTTAAAAACTCATCAATGGAAAGTGCGGCTTTCTTTCCGTCGGCAACAGATTCAATGATGTTCCGAGGACCGAAAGCCGCATCTCCACCTGCAAAAATTCCGGGAGCGGTTGTCTCAAGTGTTTCGGTATTGATCTTTAGAAATCCGGCTGGTGATATTTCAACCTTATCAGAAGCTGCAATGAACGAAAGATCTGTCTTTTGACCGATAGCGAGGATCACCGTGTCGACATCAAATCGTTCAGAAAATGTTTCATCAAATACAGGATTAAATTTTCCAGTCTTATCATAAGTACTTTTAACACCCATAAATTCGACACTTTTAAGTTTTCCATTCTCGCCTATGAATTTTTTCGGTCCGCGTTGAGGATGAAATACAACTCCCTCGCGTTTGGCTTCTTCAAATTCTTCATAACCTTGTACGGAGCGCAGTACCGGCATTTCTGCAAATGATTCCAAACTTGCGATATGCACTTCCTCCGCACCGGATCGTCGCGCAACACGTGCCGCATCAACTGCTTCGTGAATAGTTGTATCTGATTCAGGCGTCTCACGCAAAGCCGATCGAGCTGCATCGAAGGCTACAAATCCGCCCCCGATTACTAATACTTTCTTACCAAGATTGACACGGTACCCATTATTGATATTGAGCAGATAATCGATCGCTTTTACAACACCATCCAAATTCGATCCTTCAAGATTGATATCCCGTCCTTTCTGCGTACCGACGGAAATAAATACTGAATCAAACCCTTGTTTC
>JANXZD010000301.1 GCA_025355705.1 Bacteroidota bacterium
GTTCAATTTTAATTTTAAGAATGAGTTGTTCACCTCTTCATTTAACTTTCCGAGTTCCGTGCTCATCATATTTGAGCCGATAGAAAAAACTTCGTGGGCTCCGGTATAGTCATCATTGTTTGATGCGATACCGGTATCAGGTTTGCTTCTGCCGATCATATCAATATTTAACTGTGTAACAATGCTTGCCAATGGCACTGTTGGATGTTCAACAAAATATTTCGAACCCCAGAGTCCTTTCTCTTCGGCACAATGCCATACAAAAAGAAGTGAACGTTTTGTGCGTTCTCCTTTTACAAAGGCTTCTGCCATTGAAAGAAGTCCGGCGGTTCCGCTTCCATCATCATCAGCACCATTATTGATGGAATCTCCATTCACTGGCTCGGAGCGAACTCCGATATGATCATAGTGAGCACCGAAGGCGACATATTCATCTTTTAATTTTTTATCTGAGCCTTCAAGAATTGCGACGACATTTTGCGTCATTACTGTATCGATCTTTACGCCAACACTGACCGTTATTTTTTTTTGCGAAGAGAGTGCAAATGGAAGCACTGAATCTGCTAATGCTCGATTGGACATTGATGATACACCAATCTTTTCACCGAAAAAGATTGAGTCAATTAATTTTGCAGAAATTGTTATTGAAGGAACTGATATAGGAGCATCCGGTTTAATAAATGCCGCCACTGAAAGGTTTCCCTTTTCAACAACATTCGTTCGATTTCTTTCCCATTGTCCGAGTGCTTGTACCGACGGAATAGAGATTATTCCAAGTGCGCCGTTTGTTTTTGCATAATTTTCAGGAGAATCATAATCAACACCGATTTTCCCTCTAAAATCTCCCCTCGAGAACCCTTTAGGAAGTCCGCCCAGAACAATCATGATCTTTCCTTTGACCGAAAGACCTTCGTAGGGATCAAGTTTCTTTTCTTTTTGAATATATCCGTGACCGACAAAAACTAACGGGGCAGAAACATTTCCACCCACTGATGATGAGATCAATTCAGAACCGAATGAAAATTTTTGCCCGTTCAATTCAACGAATGTCTGGGTTGGAATAACTCGCGATCGTTGTAATACTATCGATTGGAAATACGAACCACCATCACCGGCAGGTTTGTATCCCCAGCGTGAAAGATGTGTTGCCAAAAATTTTGCAGCAATGTTTAGACCGCGGGATGGCGTGTCTCTCCCTTCAAGTTCGTCCGACGCAATGAATGAAAGATAATCGCGGAGCTGCTCTTTGGTAAGATAATCAACATTTCCAAAATCAGGATTTTTTTTTATGTTTTTTTGTGCTGCACCAATTGAGAAACAAAATAATAAAACAACAAACGACATTCGGCGAATCATTACATCTCCTTAAAATAAATGACTGACGAATGTAGAGGAAAAAAGAGAGTATTCCAAGAAGGTTGTTACAGCAGAATAATTTTCATTACAGATGTAAGTTAAAAAGTAACTATGATAATCGAATTCCTAATGACAGAATGGATTATCTAACAAAAGTCATTTATTGAAAAAACACTATAAACGGTCTAAAAGGGAGAACGTAGATTTATTTTATTGTACGTTTTCGCTTTGGTCTAGATTCATTGACGTGACTTTGATACGATGTTTTTAGCTTATCCAACTCAATTCGCATTGGTCGAATATCATCATCGACCAACTGGTCCATTTTTTTGTGGAGCTGCTGCAGCATCAATTCTGATTTGATATTCACTTGATAATCAAGATCTGCTTTTAATCGATCTTTTTTCTGGGCTCTGTTCTGACTCATCATAATCACCGGTGCCTGCATTGCTGCAACTGACGAGAGCATAAGATTCAATAAGATAAATGGAAATTCATCAAACGGTTTCATAAAAAGTTGAAGTCCGTTAATGATGATCCATGCGGTCATGAACGTCCCAAAAGAAATGATGAATCTCCAGCTCCCGCCAAATTCTGCAATCTTATCAGCTACTCGATCTCCGAAACTAAGTTCTTCCTCAAACTCGTCATTTGGATTTTTGGATGCGAGTGACGTGATCAATTCGTTGGTCAGCCGCAATCGTTTTGCCATTTCCGCCAGCATTGAAATGCTAACAGAAGGCCGTTCCATAACAAATGTGATAAAATCACCACGCTGCATTTCTACAAGAGTGGTTTCTGTTAATGCTCGGGCTGATGCCGTACGAGGAGTATCGGCGAACAATGACAATTCACCAAAGAACTCGCCTTCCTTCAACGTAGAAAGGATCATCTCGTTGACCGGAGGATCGACCGGCAAAAGAATTTCTATTTCCCCCTTTTCAATAACAAACATTGAAGAACCAGATTCTCCTTTCCTAAACAATGTTTCGCCCGCTTTGAGTGTGCGCATTTTCCACAAACTCACCAGAGAAATATGATCTTCTTCAGGAAGGAATTTGAAGATTGGAATCTTAAAAAGAAAATCTTTTGTGATCATTATTCTTTATACCAATCTGTTTTTGGTGTATAAAATGTTTTTAATTTCTTTTTGTCATTATATCGCTCTAGAGCAAAAGCGATCAGTCGATCTAAGAGTTCCGAGTACGACACACCGGAAGCTTCCCACAATTTTGGGTACATACTTATTGATGTGAATCCCGGAATAGTATTGATCTCATTCAAGAAAATCTTTCCGTTCTTTTGGAGGAGAAAATCTACACGCGCCATTCCGGAACAATCCAAAACGGAATACGCTTTAAGTGCACATTCCTGCAATTTCTTAATCACTTGAGGAGAGAGTTTCGCCGGAATTTGTGCGACGGATTTTCCATCAACATATTTTGCATCATAATCGTAGAACTCATTTGATGGAACAATCTCGCCGGGAAGTGAAGCTATTGGAGAGTCATTTCCCATGACACTCAGTTCTATCTCTCTCGGTTTGATCACTGCTTTTTCGATCAAAATTTTTCTGTCGTAATCTCCTGCAAGGTGGATAGCAGCGATCAGTTCCTTTTTATTGTGTGCTTTACTGATCCCAACACTCGATCCTTGATTTGGTGGTTTAACAAAACATGGATATTTGATCTTTTTTTCAACATCCAACAGATAATGCTTTGGACGTTTTACAAAATCAGAATACAGGAACCAGATTCCTTTCGCTACGGGAATCTTTGCTTGCTCGAGTAATTGCTTTGCGATCACTTTGTCCATGCCGACTGCAGAACCCAGAACGCCAGCACCAACATACGGAATATCCGCTAATTCAAACAATCCTTGAATTGTACCGTCTTCACCAAATGTTCCGTGAATAACCGGAAAAATGACATCAAGTTTCTCCCCGTTCTGCGGAAATGCTCCGCTAATATTTACCAATGCCTGCTTTCTCGGATCCGGCATTAGCACGTGTTCAG
>JANXZD010000321.1 GCA_025355705.1 Bacteroidota bacterium
CGATTATTTGAGATTTCCATAAAGAAAAATGTTGTTATATGAATTGAACGAATACGTTTTAATCATAGTTTTTTTGATGTTGGTTCAAAAAAACAATAAAATTTAGGTTTGATAAGATAGGTAAATAGAGGGAAAGAAAAAAGAAAAGAGAACTGCGATAGCGGTTCTCTTTTCTTAATATATATATTTTTGAAGAGAAATTTCTATACCACTTTCTTTTATCGTACCGCACCTTCGTCGATCGTTAAAGTCTTTGCATCGGCATCAAGCGTTGCTTTCACTCCGATTGGAAGTGTGATATGATCGCGGATGTGACCAAATGAAAGTCCGTAGATCGCCGGTTTACCCAGTGAGCCAAGTCGGGTTCGGAAGATTTCTTCGAGTGAGAGTGAGCCGAGGTTCCCGTCTCCTTTTGCCTCACAATCACGCATCTTTCCAACTACGATTCCTGCAGCATTATTCAAAGCACCGCTTAAAAAGAGATGCGTCAACATTCTATCGATCCGATATGGTTCTTCACGTACATCTTCAAGGAATAATATCTTTCCGGTAAAATCAATTTCGAACGGAGTACCAAGAGTGGTCACCAATAATGACAAATTACCTCCTACTAACTCCCCACTCGCTTTTCCACCATGTAAGATAATAATTCGATTTTCTTTTTCAACTTTCTCTCCACTGGGAAGCGGCGGTTGTTTTAATAAACCGAGAGGATTTGAAGAGGTGAGTGCACGAAAATAATAGTCAGAAACATATTCATTAAACGTTGAACGGATAATTGGTCCGTGAAACGTTACAAGCCCTGAAAATTTATAAAACGCTAACAGTAACGTCGTTATGTCGCTGAACCCTATAAACACTTTTGGATTTTTCCTGATCAATTCAAAGTCCAAATAAGGAAGGATTCGCATACTACCCCATCCACCTTGCATTGGAAATACACCTTGTACATCAGAGCGGCCGAACATTTCATTGATATCGTCTGCCCGTTCTTTGTCAGATCCTGCAAGATATCCGTACACCTTGTTGACATTTTTTCCCATCACAACGTTGAAACCGAACGATTCCGCGATCTCCTTTGAAATGTTGATCAACTCCGGTGTATCAATTGCAGTCGCAGGCATAACAAGTCCGATCGTGTCACCCGGTTTTAATGCCTTTGGCTTAATGAGCGGAAGCGGTTTTGTGTTCTTCGTCTGCGATTCGAGAAGAGAAATAAATTCAGGAGGATAAATTGCCGCTAATGCAGAGGCAGAAACTCCAGCAAGAAAATTCCTGCGTGTAAAAAAATCGCTCATAGTCTCCTCTTACAATGTTTAAGTGAGGGATGGTTTTGTAAATCTATGAAAGTATTATTTCCCTTTGATCCACTCTTCGGCAATCTGCACAGCGTTTGTTGCCGCACCTTTACGGATATTGTCGGAAACGATCCACAAATTCAATCCGCTTTTCACCGTATCATCACGGCGTATACGTCCGACAAATGTGTCATCCTTATCATATGCAGTGATGGGCATTGGGTATATTTTTTCTTTTGGATTGTCTTGAAGAACAACACCGGGAGCGTTTTTCAACAATTCAAATACATCATTCAATTCAAATGGTTTTTCAAATTCCACGTTGACTGATTCGCTATGCCCGCCAATGGAAGGGACACGGACGCATGTTGGAGAAACAACAATTGAATCATCTCCCATGATCTTTTTCGTTTCATTCACCATTTTCAATTCTTCTTTTGTATAGCCGCTTTCAGTAAAGTCATCAATGTGGGGCAAACAATTGAATGAAATCTGATATGGAAATTTTGGCGATTCAACCTTTTCTTTGTTCCATTCCTTCATCAATTGATCGTATCCTTTTTGGCCCGCACCGGTAACCGATTGATAGGTTGAAACGACAACACGTTTTATTTTGTATTTATCATGCAATGGCTTCAACACAACGACCATTTGAATTGTGGAACAATTGGGATTTGCGATGATCTTACTTCCCGAGAAAATCTTTTCCCGATTCACTTCAGGCACGACTAACGGAACATTCGGATCCATTCGCCATGCACTGCTGTTATCAATGACTACGATTCCATGTTTCGCACAGATCGGAGCAAACTCTTTGCTGACCGAACCGCCGGCAGAGAATAATGCAATCTCAGCACCACTCTTCTTGATATTTTCTTCGTTTAGTTCTTGAACATTCCAATTCTTCCCGCTGAACATCACGGTGTGTCCGACAGAACGTACAGAGGCCATTGGAATCAATTCACCAACAGGAAATTTTCGTTCTTCAAGAACCTGGAGCATTTTTCGTCCAACCATACCGGTTGCACCGGCAACAATTACTTTATATTGTTTCATTATTGTGTCACCTTTAGTATTTACTTTCAATTTTATTTCAAATCTTCAATTTTTTCCCGCTCACGAATCACGCGAACTTTGTCACCATTTACCAATACTTCCGCCGCATTCGGTCGCGCATTATAATGTGATACATTAGCAAATCCATATGCGCCTGCGGTGAGAATAGCAATATGATCACCGCGCTTAATCAACTGCATTGTTCGATCACGTGCAAAAAAATCTCCCGATTCGCACACCGGACCGACAATATCCACTAATTCCAGTTCTGCAAAAGTCAAATTCAAAGGAACGATTTGATGATATGCTTGATATAAACTTGGACGGATCAAATCATTCATTCCTGCATCAACAATGACAAATTTTTTCAATCCATTTTCTTTACGGTAGAGTGCTTTTGTTATTAATATCCCTGTGTTTGCAACGATCGATCGACCCGGTTCAATGACCAATTTGCATTTTGCCTGTTGTAGAATTGGTAAGACTGAAGTTATGAAAGCATTATTACCAGGTGTTTCATCTGCAGCAGTTGCATCTTCTACGGGAAGCAACTGATGTTTGATCGCATTTTTATACGTTACTCCGTATCCTCCGCCAAAATCAATATGCTGAATATTGATCCCGCTGCTTCTCAATTCTTGAACCATTGCTACAACAGTTTTTGCCGTTTGCATGAACGGATCAAGTTTAAGGATCTGCGAACCAATGTGAGTATGAATTCCGTCAACGAGTAAGTTCGGAAGTGAGTCCGCATATTTAAAAGTTTCTATAGCAACTTTGATATCGATCCCGAATTTATTGGTCTTCAGTCCTGTTGAAATGTACGGATGTGTGGAAGCATCTATATCTGGATTAATACGAAGTGCAATTCTTGCTTTTGTCTTCAATCGTCCCGCAATTTCGTTGATCACCGCAAGTTCTTCAATCGATTCAACGTTGAATGAAAAAATATTCTTCTTCAATGCATATTCAATCTCATCATCACGCTTACCAACACCGGCAAACGTAGTTTTCGACGGACTGAAACCGGCTTTCAGTGCAAAATGAATTTCGCCAGCTGAAACCGCATCTGCTCCCGCCCCTTCTTTTGCAAGTATCTTCAATAATTCAAGGTTGCTGTTCGCCTTTAGAGCATAACATGTGATATGATCCACGTCGGCAAATGCATTATCGATCACTCGATAATTATCGATCAACTGTTGTTTGCTGTAAAGATATAACGGCGTTCCAAACTCTTCTGCTATTTCCTGAACTGAAACGTCTTCGCAAAAAAGGTGGTTGTCGTTGTAGTGGAATTGTTCCATGTATTTGACTCTTAAATTATTATTTTTCCATTAAATTGTTTATTCAAATATTTCGGGGAAATTACCGGCATTTGCAAATAATTCTTTATGAAGCCGCAGCACAGCATCATCAACTTGATCTTCATCAACAACAAAACTTAAATTGATCTCGGATGCTCCTTGTGAGATCATATTGATATTCACATCGGTGATCGCTGAAAGCATTCGAACCGCAAGCCCCGGGGTATTCCTTAAATTATCACCAACAATACAGATGATCGCTTTTTTATCAGTAACAGAAACAGTTGCAAATTGTTTCAACTCTTTAACTATGTGTGAAAGATTCTTTGTATTGTCAATCGTAGCCGTGACACTCACCTCCGACGTCGCAACCGTATGAACGACTGTTTGATATTTATGAAAAACATCGAATACGTTTTCCAGAAAGCCCGTCGCCAAAAACATTCGCGTGGAAACAATGCTGATCATCGTGATCCCCTCTTTATACGCAATGGATTTTACGATACAGCGCTTATCAGTCTTTGGTTTCGCAACGATCAATGTTCCGGATGAACTTGGATTCTTTGAATTCAATACGCGCACCGGAATATTCTTTTTCACTGCCGGAAGAATCGTTTCGGGATGCAGCACCCTGGCACCAAAATAAGCAAGTTCCGCAGCTTCGTTGAACGACATTACTTTGATCTTCTTCGCGTCTTTCACAATACTCGGATCGCTTGATAATATTCCATCAACATCGGTCCAAATTTGAATATCTTCCGCATCCAACAACGCCCCAATGATCGCGGCAGAATAATCCGAACCGCCGCGGCCAATCGTTGTTGTAATTCCGTTCGTCGTTGAACCGATGAATCCCTGCGAAATAACAACGTAGCCATTGTTCACTTTAGGCTGGACGATCTCCCGTAATTTTCGTTCGGTGATATCGAACTGCGGGATCGCCTTGGTATATTGCTCATCGGTGATCATAAATGAACGTGCATCAACCCAGAATGATTTTAATCTATGAGATTCAAAGTAATGATGAATGATAAACGATGACATCCTTTCACCATACGCAGCAAACGTATCAAGCGAACGGTTGGTCAATTCTCCCAGCACGACCACACCGTTTACTAATGCCGCAAGCTCTTCTGCCACTGTTGCAAAGTGTTTGATCAAAAATCTCTGCAGATCACCATCAAAAAGATCTTTGACGATCTTTTTGTGGCGGGACTCAATCGTCGCAACAAGATTCAATGCTTCTTCTTTTTTCCCTTCCGAAGCCAGCAATGCTGTCTGCAGCAATTGATTCGTAATTCCGGAACATGCCGAAACGATGATGATCGGTTTTCGGGAAAGTTCTTTCTTTACGATCTCTGTTAAATTCTTTATCGCTTTGGCATCTTCAACAGAAGTACCGCCAAACTTCATTATTATCATTATTCCGTCTCAATTATATTTTTTTGAAATGAACATTTAGAAACAATAACCCCGAGACTTGCTCGGGGCAGATTCTAAAGCAACCGCATTTCTCCATATATGATAAAAAAAATCCCGCTAAATTGAAAGATTAGACGGGATAAATTTATCTTATTTACTATTTTTATTTCTCAGCGATAATTTCCTCGAATAACATCGTATCATAATCAATCCATCCGGATGTTGTCCGATTGAACTGTATAAAGACCAGATCCCGTTCGATATCATTACTATTGAAGAATGAGGGAACAAAGATCCTCTGCATTTCTCCTTGGGTCAAACGCCGGAAATTTGTTTCCCGAAACGGCGCCGAACGATTAGGAGTAGCGTGTAATTTTATCTTACTGTTAAAAAAGCGAGAAGGATGGTCTGAAACGGAAAAAATTGTATCTACAGGAACATCCAATGCTGCCGTACATGCTTTCCAATCGATGGAAAATATCAGATCAATAAAGAGATACGGATACCGCGTTGCTGGCGGCACCTTTGCTTTCAAACGGGTTTCATTAAGAAAACGAATTGACGTATAATTACCGCCAATACGGTTTAGATCACCGAAAAGCTCGTTTGCTACTCCTTCATTATCAATACAAACTGCATGGTATTCCTTTTCTGCTTTATCTGTCTTCCTCAGTATTTCCAGCCAATAATAGATTATCGCTTTTGTTGGACTGACAGTATAAACAATATGAGAGAATGTTCGCGATGCTGAGATCTGAACTGTATTGGAGAATTCTAAAGGAAATGCTTTACGATAAACCAGTTCATTCTTGGAGTAGACCAATATTCTTGATGCTGTTGAAACTGAATCTCTGTTTTCACTCGTCCCTTGTAAATACTCTATCACAACCGTAAGTTCATTATTCATCGCCTGAGATAAAGAGATGGTATAGAATAGATTTCGAAGACCGCGATAGCGTATTTGCTGCGGTTGGAACTTTTCTCGGTCAAATCTGGACCGATCATTCAACGCATCAGATGGTGAGATATAACTTTGCGTTGTATCGATCTCATCCTGCGAAGCTGACTGAACATAATTATCGGAACGCTGAACAACATTTTCAACTGGTTTCTTTTTTTGGCAGGAACAAACGAACAATAGCAATAATATAAGTGACACAAATTTCTGCATAAAATTTTATTTTAAAAAATTCAACAACGCATCCGTTAATTTAGCACCACCAAACCGGAATGTATCAATTGCAGGCAATCCGGTCTTATCTTCAAGTTTTCTTGCTTCGTCGATACTTTGTTCGTCCGTTAACCCGATGGAATTGATTCCTATCCCAACAACTTTCGTTGGGTGAAAAAATTCAATTACATTCTCATGCAGTTTGATAAGTTTATTGATGTCGGGAATCGGAAGACCATAATCATCAAGCGTACGTGTCGGCTGAACACACATGATCATTGCGTCCGGCATCGTGCCATGCATTAATCCAAATGTTACACCGCTGTATCCTTGGTGCGTGAGGGCTCCTTGTCCTTCTACGAAGATATAATTGTAACCTTCGGCAGCAGAAGCATCGATGCATTTTTCAATGGATCCTGCAATATAATCACTGATGACCGCATCAACGGCAATTCCTTTTCCGGAGATCATTATTCCGGTCTGGCCTGTTCCGATAAAATCGCTCTTCAATCCTCTTTTCAAA
>JANXZD010000342.1 GCA_025355705.1 Bacteroidota bacterium
TCACGGTTGATTCATTGGAACAATATACTTTTCTTGTGCCGAAAGAAATGCGCATTAATTCGATCAGTGATGTCGGCAACGAATCGATGGATTTTGAACGCGAACAAACTCATTACTCTAAATATGCAATAACATTACAACTGCCCGAGTTTGTGCATAGAAATGATTCAATCGCGTTCTCCTTTCCTTACATATCTGTTTTCGATACATCATCTGCTGCGACTATGTTCGTAAATCAAAATGAATTTTTGCTGCCTTGTACTGATTCGATCTCGTGGCTGCCGAATTTCGGAGCACGTTCTGCACAACAATATTCCTTTGAAGCGGCGTTTCCTTCACATTATACGCTCATTGCAGATTCAAAATTTGATACTTCGTTATCCGGAACTATGCAGATTTGGAAACGGAGTTCATCGCAGCCAATCTCGCTTTTTTCTGCATTCACGTACTGCGGAATCTCCAATGCGTCAGTCCAGACATATTACGGTGCCGACTCACTATATACTATTTCATTTGTTTCTTCCTCGGCACGATTCGATCAACAATATGCAGACGCAATTGCGCATCAGGTGAATGATGCCTTGAAGTATTTTGCGATTGCGACCGGCATGCTGCTCAAGGAATTCAACCGCACCTATGCGATCATCGGCACTGATCAATTCAATACCAACATTATCGATACGAAGCATTTCATAATACATTGCAATTCTCCTGCCCATCTAACGTTTGATTCAACGGCGTTGACCTCGTCAATGGAGAATACATGGCTGCTAAACGCGGCGAAGTATTTTTGCCCGGCAACGAATGATTCTACCGCGTTATTCAAAGATGGATTAGCATCGTATCTTGTCAGTCGATATCTCGTTTCACGATTCCCGCAGTTGGAATTGAATAGACAAGAACGATTCAATGCGATCGCTGTATCCCTCACATTCTTTCCCTATGGTACACTTGCCGAAGGGCGTACATCAAAAGCCAATTCAACCAACATTTTTTCTTCCAGGGGTCGCTACATATTTTGGATGCTTGAATATATTTTAGGACGGGAAGCGCTTGATAGTATCATTGTCAAAATGAATGAACGGTATTCTTCAACTGCGATCACATTCATCGGATTTAGACAATTGTGCGAAGAAGAATACGGCTCATCGCTTAGCTGGTTCTTTGACCAGTGGCTTTACCGAACAACGGCACCGGAATTTGTGATGCAGTGGAAAAATGAGAAAACAGTCCGCGGAATGACCGTTGTCCGAGTATTGATAGAACAACGCGGCGCTATTTTTTCCACTCCACTGAACATAACATTCCAGATCGGAGACCGTGTCATTCAGAAACGTATTGTTATCGCTCAACAAAAACAGGAGTTTTCATTTGTATTTCCAACTCCGCCAACACGCGTTGAACTCGATCCGCAATACAATGTGCTCCGCTGGTTATTAGAGATTCGTATTCTCGCACACGCTCGTTCAGCACAGCTATTCCTGACGATCAATCGCGATACGATAACTTCCGAACGTGAAGCGCTCTATACTATCCAACTCGACCCCAATAATTCTACCGGTAGCATTCCGTTTGCATACTATACATTGGGAAAAATTGCTGTCCTGAAGAACGATCTCGAAAAAGCAAAGGAATATTTTCTTAAAGCGATGCCCCTTTCGGGAACACGCGAGACTGAATCATATAAATTGTGGAGCTTGATCCGTTATGCAAATATCGTAGAGATGGAAGGAAACCGTGGCGAGGCTATCGTCTTGCTTCAACGAGCAGTTGCAGAAGGAAGAAGAGATCCGCTGATCTTCGAACGGACAACGATCGAAGCTGAAAAATATCTCCGCGAAAATTTCATTTCGAGTGATGATATATGGTACGGAGTATTTTAAATATGACAATTATCCCTCCCGTTGATTTCAATCTTCAATCCACCATCAATTCTCATGGATGGTACGATCTCCCCCCGTTCCGGACGAATGAACACAAGAGTGAATTAGAAACGATCATTTCTCTGTCTAAACTAAAACATGTGCATATCCGAATTCGAGAAATGAATTCCGTTGTAGAGATCGTTCCAATGAATAAAACGATCCGCCTCTCGAAGACAGAAAAAGAGAAGATCAAGAATATCGTCCGCTCTATGTTACGGATTGATGAACAACTGAATGTATTTTATCTGTTGTGTAAGAAGGAAAAACATTTACGATGGGTGCCGAAACGGCAGGCCGGCAGGATCCTACGTTCACCAACAATGTTCGAAGATATTGTAAAGATGATGTTCACTACTAATTGCAGCTGGGCGCTTACAAAGATCATGACGGAGCATCTCACACACAAACTTGGAGCAAAAACTTCGGATGGACTATTTTCGTTTCCGGCTGCCGAGACGATTGCCAAAAAATCTGAGAAATGGCTGCGGAAAGAAATCTCTTGTGGTTATCGCGCTCCTTATCTGTTAAAATTGTGCAAAGATATTTCTAATAAAAAGATCGATGTTGAATCATTCCGCAGTTCCGATATTTCAACGGAAGAGTTATATGAAAAATTATGCTCCATCAAAGGGATCGGACATTATGCGGCAGGAAATATTCTTAAACTGATCGGCAGATACGATTATCTTGGGATCGATTCATGGGTCCGAAAACGATTTTCTGAACTTCACAAGAATGGACGAAAAGTGTCCGATGATGTAATTGAACAGCATTACAACCGCTACGGCACATGGCGTGGCCTTATTTGTTTGATGGAAGTAACTGCTGATTGGCATACATAAAACCCCTCCGTGCAACATTGCTGTGGGCAAAAGCCAATGAAATCAGCTGTATGTTGCTTTTGTTTTAGATAATACGATATTTTTCCAAAATTTCTAATTCCCCCTTTTGTAAAGGGGGATGTCCCGAAGGGACAGGGGGATTTGTGAAACCCACAGGATATATTGATTATAACATCAATCTCAAACAACGCTCGAAAGATTTGCGTAATGATTCAACATTATCAGAAGTGTTGTTATGGAATCATCTTCGTGCAAAACAAATGCTGGGATTTCAATTTAATAGACAAAAGCCTTTGGGTAAATTTATTGCTGATTTTTATTGTAAAAAGCTTAATTTGGTAATAGAAATTGATGGTGCAAGTCACGAAGGGAAAGAACAATACGATAATCATCGTGATGTTGAACTGCAAAAACTAGGCTTGCATATTTTACATTTCTCGGATTTAGAGGTAAAGAAAAATATTCGTAATGTACTATTGCAAATTGAATATTGGATTGACCAGAATAAGTCAAATACCGAATCCCCCTAACCCCCTTTTCAAGGGGGAATAAAGAACAGAGATACCTATTTACTTTGCTCAATATTCCAAACTATAATACCCTATGAAAGTCGCTATCGTTGCTTCCGAATGCGCACCGTTCGCAAAGACCGGTGGACTCGCTGATGTTGTTGGCGCACTGCCAAAATATCTTGCAGAACTTGGCGTTGATGTAAAGGTCTTCATTCCGAAATACGATTCCATTGATGAAAAAAAATTCAATCTTCGCTTTATGGATGACATTGGTGAAACCAAAGTCCGTATTGCCGGATTTCCGCGTTCTGTGTATCTTCATACAGCAAAACTTCCTCAATCAAACGTTGACGTGTACTTTATTGACTGCCGTGAATATTTTTATCGCGGGAAGATCTATACCGAACAATGGGACGAAGATGAACGATTCATTCTCCTCAACAAAGCCGTGATCGAGATCTGCCAGCGATTACAATGGGCACCCGATGTTTTTCACTGCAACGATTGGCAAACCGGATTGATGCCGTTTTTCGTAAAAGAAAGTTACAGCTGGGATAGAATGTTCGATGATTCAACATTCCTTTATTCCATTCACAATATTGGCTATCAAGGAAGATTCTCAAAGGATGCATTGGCAAAAGCTGAATTGAATCCCGAACACATTCAATTCGGCGGTGCGTTGGAATTTGAGGATTCATTCTCGATGATGAAAGGGGGCATTCTCAATTCCGAAGTGATCAACACTGTCAGTGAAACGTATGCACACGAAGTTCTTACGCCGGAATATGGAGCCGGGATGCAGGATGTTTTACGTTTCCGTCAATCGGATTTTTTCGGTGTGCTGAATGGCATTGATACGGATGAATGGAATCCTGAAACCGATACACTTATTCCCTTCCATTTCTCAAAGAACGATCTCTCGAATAAGAAAAAGAACAAGCAATTCTTGCTCGAAAAGACATCGTTGAAATTTGATGAGAACGTTCCGGTCATTGGGATCATTTCGCGTCTCGTCGCACAAAAGGGATTCGACTTAATTGCCGATGAGATCCATGACCTGATGACGTTGAAAGCGCAGTGGGTAATCCTTGGAAGCGGTGAAGCGAATTTTGAACAATTGTTCACAATAATGAACCGCGTCCTTCCGAATAAATGCTGGACATATCTCGGATTCAGTAATGAACTTGCCCATTTGATCGAAGCGGGCGCAGATATGTTTTTGATGCCGTCGCATTACGAACCATGCGGATTGAATCAAATGTATTCGCTGCGCTATGGAACAGTTCCAATCGTTCGCAAAACAGGGGGTCTTGCCGATACGGTGAAGGATTGGCACGAAGTTCAATCCATCGGACAAAATACCGGCAATGGATTTTCATTCATCGAAGCAACCGGACCTGCATTGTACGCAGCGGTGAAACGCGCTATAGATTCATTCAATATTCCCGACGAATGGAAAAAAATCCAGATGAATGGAATGAACAGCGATAATTCTTGGGAAGCATCGGCACAAAAATATGTTCAACTCTATGAACGGGCAATAACCAAGAGGAGGTAATTATTATCATGGAAAAAAGAGATTACGGCGATACAAACCTCTCTCTCCCCATTCTCGGCTTCGGCGCGGGTTTGATCGGCGATGAACG
>JANXZD010000346.1 GCA_025355705.1 Bacteroidota bacterium
ATACTTATGCTACCGGGGGAACATACATACGAATAATTCTCCAACGATTGCGATCGTAGCTGAATACCGCTTTAATCGTGACTGTTTTTCCTGAGAATGTTCCGGTTGATGTTACTTGTGATTGTGATGATGGTAAACCTGTTTGCGAGGCTGAATAGACAACTGTTCCGCTCATTACTGATGCATTTTGATTTGTATATGCATAGGTCGATGATGAGTATGTTCCGCCCATTTTCGTCATTGCCAACGAAATTCCGGTTCGTGCGATCTGCTCTGCCTGAATGGAGTTTGCAACAGATTCTGAGATAGAACTATTGTTTCTATCGGCTGCCGTAAAACCAACCGTATACATACCCAGTATCAGATACACTCCGGAAAGCATTACTATTTTTGATGTGCCCATATGAACCTCGTTGCTGTCTGTTCTGTCCTTATTTCTACTACAAAGGTAGCTTCCGGCTCTTTACAATGCAAGAAAACAATCGTTAGATTACTTTAAGAACAGTCTTAGCCTTCGCTAAGTTTATTATTAGATTCTTCTAATGAAGGTTTTTCGGGCTCCCTCTATTAATTTGGGGGGAAATAATTATGACGAATATTCTTTACCGATGCACTTTACCGATTTCCAGCCTCAATTCACCGAAATAATAGTACCTCCCATTATTTTTCAGAGTAAATTATCCCACAGTTCTTTGAAAAGACTTTTTTATCCTCTTTATTAATTTTCCTTCATCACATTGAAATAACAATGAAACTTAATTATATTGGAAACCGTAGAAACCAAATTGGTTTCCTACAATATAGTTGAGGTTGATACGTCAAACAATGCAGGAAATCTGCATTTTTTAATGGAACAAAGGAAACTTAAAAAACGTTATAGGTTTCCAAATGGCAACATAAAAGGAGTAAAAATTGTCCGATTTAGAATTGAAGGAAAGAATTATTACGGCTGCCCGTGAATATTTTTTCTCAAACGGCTTTAGTAAGGTAACCATGGAAGAGTTTGCTCAAAGTATGGGGATGAGTAAAAAAACGATCTATAAATTTTTCCCAAGCAAAGATGATATTGTTAAAGCAATCACGCGAGAACAATTGGTAACCATCAACAATCGTTGTGAATCCTTTAGGAACAATTCATCAATGGAATTTATCGACCGGATAAAATCAACGATCAGTTATTTGACCACTGAAATGCAAAAAATGAAACCGCAATTCTATATAGATGTTCAACGGAACATGCCGGAGTTGTGGAAAGAAGTCGACAACTTTCGCCATGAAAAAGTAACGAACGATTTCGCTTTGATGGTACAGCAAGGAGTCGATCTCGGCGTTTTTCGCAGCGACGTGAACGTTCAGGTGTTTGTGTTGATGTACTCAAGTGCAATGCAAAGTATTGTCAATCCGGAAGCTCTTGCTCACCTTCCGCTCAACTTAAGTCAAGCTTATCAAGTTGCGATCACGGTCTTTTTCGAAGGGATGATGACTGATGACGGCAGATCAAAATATAGAAATAAATTAAATGAACCTATGAAAGAAGAGGTAACAGCGTAATGAATAAAAAAATGATCATCACCGTATTAATGATCGGTTCAATGATGTTCGCACAACAAAAACTTTCATTGACAATAGATCAAGCAGTTCAAACAGGATTAGAGAACAGCAAAGCATTGAAATCATCACAATTCAAAGTGGTTGCTGCTGAAGCGAAAACAACTGAAGCCGGCGCAGCGGGTTTACCGTCATTGAAATTAAATGCAGCGTATACCAAGTTAAGTAAAGTCGATCCGTTCACCTTGAACTTTCCCGCATTCGGCACGGTGCAGGCGGATAATAAGACCGTGCTTTTCAATACTGTTGCGGCACAACTCGGTGACAATATTACGAACAATTACACGCTGCGAGCCACAGTGCAGCAGCCGTTATTTACCGGCGGAAAAATATCGTCTGCAGGAGACATCGCAGAATATTCATACGAAGCGTCAAAAGAAGATTTCAAAAAAGATAAATCCGATCTTATCTACAACATCAAGAGTGCATATTGGAATTTATTTCGCGCCAATGAATTCAAAAAAATGGTCGATGAAAATGTCGGGCAGATCAAGTCCCATGTAACGGACGCCGAGAATTTAATGAAACAAGGATTGTTAACAAACAACGATCTGCTGAAAGTACAAGTGCAACTTTCGGATGCTCTTGTCCGTCAGATCGATGCCAAGAATAATGTGACGCTATCAATGATCGCTTTGAACAATACCCTTGGACTTTCGTTGACCACCGAGATCCAGATTCTCTCACAATTGCAAACAGGCAACGCAAATTCTATTGATATTAATACACTTGTAAAGAAAGCAGTTGAGAACCGTCCGGAAATCTTAGGGATGAATGCCCGCCTAAAAATGAGCGAGTCAAATCTTACAATCGCCCGTTCAGGATGGTATCCACAGATTTTTTTGGTTGGAAACTATAATTATTTGAATCCGAACCAACGCATATTTCCTACAAAAGATCAATTCAAAGGCACGTGGGATGTAAGCGTTTCTCTTAGTTACGATCTATGGAACTGGAACACTTCCGGAAGTCAATCAACACAAGCAGAAGCTCAACTATCGCAGACAGAACAGGCGTTATCACAAATGAAGGATGGTGTTTTATTGGAAGTTACCCAAAGCTATTTAACGGTGAACCAAACCAATGAACGTGCAGCCGTAGCACGTAAAGGAGTAGAGCAAGCTGAAGAAAACTATCGGGTGACCAACGAGCGGTACAAAAAGGGGTTAAATGTCAATTCAGATCTTTTAGATGCTGAAGTGGCGTTACTTCAGGCAAAATTAAATTATACCCAATCTTTGATAGATTTTGAATTATCCAATGCGCGTTTATCACGCTCAATTGGTGAATAAATTTTCTGAACATTAATAATACCATAAGGACAATATAAATGAACAAATACAGATTAATTTCCATTAGTGTAGTGGTACTCGGGGTTTCTCTTGGTTTCATGATAAACAGTCAGGAAAAAAATGAACCTCAAGCGTCAACCGGTGCCGGAATGACAACAGCACATTCCGTTTCTGTTGTTACTGCGACTAAACAAAGTATTTCTGATAATTTTTCTTTAATGGGAACGATTGCCGCTAACAACGATGTCGTTGTAATGTCTGAAACACAAGGGCGGGTTGTAAAAGTAAATGCTCAAGTAGGCGATTTTAAGACAGCTGGCTCTGTGCTTGTAGAAGTTGATGATGAGTTGAAAGAAGCAAACTATAAAGCTTCAAAATTGAACTATGAAAAAGCAAAGAATGATCTTGATCGTTTCGAATCCCTTTACAAAGATAAATCTATTTCGGAATCACAAATAGAGCAGGCACGGTGGAGTTTTCAAAATGCGGAATCACAATACATTGTTGCTCGTCGTCAATATAGAGACACAAAGATCACTACTCCGATTTCAGGAATTGTCACAGCGCGTCCGGTTGATATCGGTTCGATGCTGCAAGGATCGCCGCAACCAAGTGTAGTTGCAAACATTGTCGATATTTCAAAATTAAAAGTGAAGATCAGTGTTGCGGAAAAAGATGTGTTCAAATTGAAGATCGGTGATAACGTGGAAGTAGCAACCGATGTTTATCCCAGCGCAACATTCGAAGGCAAAGTGATTACGATTGCAGCCAAAGGCGATGAATCACATACTTATCCTGTTGAAGTAAGCATTGACAACAGTAAGACATTTCCTTTGAAAGCAGGTATGTTTGGTCGTGTGAATTTTACGTTGAAAAATAAGGCAGAGTATGTCGTCGTTCCCCGCGAAGCGCTTCTCGGAAGCTTGAAGAATGCAAAAGTATATGTTGTTCAAGGCGATGTCGCAAAGCTTCGCTCAATTGTTATTAGAAAAGAAGTTGGTACAAACATTGAAATATTAAATGGATTGAATGAAGGTGAATTAGTTGTTGTTAATGGACAAAATAATTTAAAAGATAATGCAACAGTTGTTATACGAAAATAAATAATTATGGATGTATCACTTCCTTTTGAATGTGTGATACAGTAAATCAAATAAGGAATTTGCAATGACAATTACAGAATTATCAATCAAACGACCAACATTGGTTGTGGTGATCTTCACCGTTATCGGCGTGCTTGGATTGTTCAGTTATTATCAACTGAACTATGAATTACTTCCAAAAATGTCTATTCCCGTTATTACCATCACCACTATCTATCCGGGTGCATCTCCGTATGAAGTAGAAAATAATATCACTAAAAATATTGAAGACGCGGTGTCGGGAATTGATAAAATCGACAATGTTCGTGCAACTTCATTTGAAGGAATGTCTCTTGTCATTATTGAATTCAAACAGGATGCAAATATCGATAACGTTGTTCAGGATGCTTCACGAAAAGTGAACGCCATTGCTTCAAAGCTTCCTTCAACAGCGAAAGCCCCTACAGTTTCTAAAATTGCATTCGATGAAATCCCTGTGCTTCGTATGGGTGTTACGAGTCAAATGAATTCGCGCGAATTCTATCAATTCCTTAAAGATAGAATTCAGCCCCGCATTTCTAAAATCGGAGGAGTTGCGCAAGTTGGTTTGTCCGGTGGTGATGAGCGAGAAATAAAAGTAAATCTTGATGCCAATAAAGTGCGGGCATACGGTCTTTCTATATTGCAAATCATGCAGGCTGTTCGAAGTGCAAATATGGATTTTCCAACAGGAAAAGTGAAAGATACTGATGCGCAGTTTGTTGTACGTGTTGCAGGGAAATTCAACTCTATTGAAGATATGCGCAACCTTGTAGTTGCTCGTTCACGTCAAGGCGGCGATATTCGATTGGCAGATATTGCGGAAGTTCAAGATGGTATTAAAGACTATACACAAATAAATCGAATCAACGGAATAACATCAGTTGGTATCACCGTTGTAAAACAATCGGACGCAAATGCTGTTACCGTAAGCAAATTAGTTCGTGCAGAACTTATTAAGATACAAGATGAATACAAAGTGCAAGGGATCACATTCGACATTGCTCAAGACGGATCTACGTTCACGTTAGATGCTGCAAATGCCGTAAAAGAAGATCTCGCTCTGGCTGTTTTAATGGTTGCGATAGTAATGCTTTTATTTTTACATAGCATTCGAAATTCTCTTATCGTTCTTGTTGCAATTCCATCATCGCTGATCGCCACATTCGGTTTTATGTATGCCATGGGGTTTTCACTGAATCTCATGTCTCTTCTCGCTTTATCGTTAGTCATCGGTATTCTTGTTGACGATTCAATTGTAGTGTTGGAAAACATATACCATCACATTGAAAAAGGCGAAGAACCGCGCGCCGCATCATTAATTGGTCGAAATGAGATCGGATTTGCAGCGCTTTCTATTACCATGGTTGACGTTGTTGTGTTCCTTCCATTATCACTTGTCGGTGGTCTTGTTGGAAATATTTTACGACAATATGCTCTTGTAATTGTAGGCGCAACACTGATGTCATTGTTTGTTTCATTTACGATAACGCCAATGCTTGCCTCACGGTTTGCAAAACATGAACGATTAACCGATCGAACATTGTTGGGAAGATTTGCACTCGCATTTGAACGTTACTATCATAAATTTTCTGAAGCATATCAAAAATCATTAAAATGGGCATTGGTAAATAAAGGAAAAGTGGCGATCATTACCAGTATATTATTTTTTATGTCCTTGTCGTTACCAGCACTTGGTCTTATTGGAAATGAATTTATGCCACAATCAGATCGTGGTGAGTTCAGTGTATCTTTAGAATTAGCACCAGGAGCATCAATTGAACAAAATAATCAAACAACGTTAAAAGTTGAACACCTGTTATCAGAAATGCCCGAAATTAAAAAAGTTTTTACTGGAGTTGGAGCCCAAGAGAGCGGTTCGCTTTCAGTCTCCAGCAATAATCTTACGCAGATGAACGTTGCACTTGTTCCGAAAAACAAACGGACAAAAACAACAGCGCAAGTCGGTGAAGAGATCAAAACAAAAGTCAACGAGATTCCAGGGGTTAAAGTTTTCGTAAACCCAATCGGTATCTTTGGTTCTGCAAAC
>JANXZD010000365.1 GCA_025355705.1 Bacteroidota bacterium
CGGTGCATCGCTTAAATAATCTTTTTTGAACAACGGCCCCAACAACCTTCCGATCAGACGTCGTTTAACCACCAGTTGACCGGTCACGGCGAGCATGGATAAGTTGCAGTGGGCAAGCATCTGTTCCACATTCATTTTTCCCCATTGCCGTTCGGCGTTTGGCTGTAATTGCCCGATGCGTGTGAGGATCTCTTCTCGTGCTTCTTTTTCAAAGATAGATTTCATATCGTTGGTGGTTTATTGGTGGATAGAATATTCATCAGTTCAATTAATCGTGATGTTCCGCCGGTGTCAATCCTTCGGCGCCGGGAAGTTTTCCGACAAGCATCTGCGGATTGTGGATGAGTACGGGTAAGTGCTGCGGGCAAATATGATACATTTTATTTTGAAATAACAGCGCGATCAATGGAATTTCTTCTTGTGTACGCTGGCAGGCAACGCATGATGGTTGTTGTGGAGGCATAGTATCCTAATGATATTCAATGAATGAAAATGAAACGTATTTTGATTACAAAGAAACTTTTTCCGTTCTATTCTTATCGATCCACCATGCCCAGAGCACGAAGAGCCACATTGCGTTTCCCGCGACAGCGATCATCTCAACATTGGGGGGAGGCGGACCAAGAAGATTTCCGACATGCATAACAACGAGAAATAACAGCAAAGCAATAAGTGAATATGTTCCCGTTTTGTTCTTTGCAGTGGTGGATGTAAAATATAAATATGAACCAACTCCAAACAAGCCGAATTCAACGATCATCGTCCCTGAAAAACTATTCCATAATCCTAAACCAAATTTCATCGAAGCATTATTGAACAACGGAAGATCGGGACGATGCGTAATAAGATCAAGGATCCAATGACTGAACACGACTGCGCCGACAATGAATGATTCTTTCGGCAATTTTCTTCTGAAATAATATAACACGCCAAACAGTACAGACCATCCAATCGCCCCAACCAGACTATGCGTAATAGGATAATCATAAAAATCGAGCGGTGTGACGACGGTGTTGCCGACTTCGATCCGCGCATGTTCCAGCCCAAACAATAAGAAGATTGGCCACAACAGATCGACCAATTGCGATGCGGCAAACAATGTTGCAAGGTTCGTTTTCGGCGCCGCTTTCTTAGCGGCTAACGCTACGGCAAAATGTCCAATGAACATAGTTATTCCTAAAATAATTACTCGCTGATCATTCGTGTCATCAAGATACGATGATGATCTTTAAATTGAAATGACGGTACAAGTTCAACGCTTTTTTGTTATGCCGTTCCACTTCTAAGTGAAGCGCTTTGATGTTCAACTGTTTTGCTTCTTCGGTAATATATTCTACAACTTTTTTACCGATTCCTTTTCCACGATATTCCTTTTCAAGATAGAATTCGTCAACAAACGCATTCTGTCCGCCGAATTCAAAACTGTAAATAATGGCGAGAATAATGTATCCGATCGGATGATTGTTCTCTTTCACAACCCAGATCATTCCTTGGTTCGGCTCGGAAATGAATTCGGTCAGTGAAGTTCGTATTTGTTCTTTATTAAAAGGATATCCATCAATAGCATAGAAGCGCTCCATAAATACGAGAAGCAGATCAATATCAGTTAAATCAACAGAAATTATTTGCAGTGCGCTCATAGAATGTTACAAATCTACGACAGGAGTTGTTGGTGTGCAAGGAATGATTAATCAGTTTCAACAGACAGGCGGTATCCGATACCGGATTCAGTGATGAAATATTTTGGAGCGTTCGGATCGTCTTCGAGTTTTTTTCGTAACTGTCCCACATACACACGCGTGTATTGCGATTCCCCTTCGAACTTCGGTCCCCATACCTGCTGAAGGATGTAATTATGCGTCAGCACTTTACCGGCATTGCGGATGAACAATGCAAGAAGAGAGAATTCTGTGGGGGTGAGTTTTATCGGTTCATTGTTCTTTGATACGGTGTGTCCGTCAAGATCTACGACAACGGCATCGAACGAGAATTTATCATCTTTCTGGAGTGCAGAATTATAGATACGAAGCGCCGACCGTACGCGGGCAGTTAATTCACCGCTGCGGAACGGTTTGGTGAGATAATCGTTTGCACCGGCATTGAGTGCCGAGATGATATCTGGCTCATCGGTTCGGGCGGACAATATGATAATGGGATATTTTACCCACGTCCGAAATTTCTTCAGCACATCAACCCCGTCAATATCCGGCAACCCAAGATCCAAAATGATCAGATCGAAACGGGTTGACTCCGCCAGCCGTATTGCTTCTGTTCCATTTTCAGCGAGAGTGATCTTGAATCCTTCGTTCTCAAGCGATGTACGGAGCAAACGCCGCATCTGTGCTTCATCATCAACGATTAGTATGGATACCGATGAACTCATATGGTTATAGTGTCAGCGAATGTGTTTCTGTTGGAATAGTAACAACGAATTCTGCACCGCCGGCATTTCCGTTCGCAGCAGTGATCGTTCCTTTGTGAGCTTCAATGAATCCTTTAACGATAGATAGTCCCAACCCCGTTCCCCCGGTTTTCGATCCGGGCACTCTGTAAAATTTTTCAAAGAGATGTTTCAATGTTTCAGTGGGGAAACCGGGACCATTGTCCGACACCGTAAAGATACAATTCTTTTCATCCATCTTCGCCGAAAGATTGATCGTAGAATCCGCCGGAGTGTACAACGATGCGTTATAAAGAAGATTCGTAAACGCTTGTTCCATAAGACCGAAATCAAGTTTGACGAACGGCATCGTTTCGGGAACATTGATCGAGACGGTATGATGTTCAAGTTCCTTCTTCAATTTTTGCAATGATGCACGGAACAGATCGTTGATATCACACCAATCGAGTTTCGGTGCAAGCTGCCCTGATTCAAGACGCGTCATATCGAGCAGGTTTTCTACAAGCCGGTTCAATCGATCCGCCGCAGTGTGGATCTCTTCGGTGAACTCCTTTTGATTCTTGTGTGATAATGATTCAGAGGCACTGATGATGGCAGCGATCGGGGTGCGGAGTTCGTGAGAAATGGAATTGAACAATGTGCGGTACAATTTTTCGGACTCGGCATACACGACAGTCCGCTTGGCAAGTTCGTTCAACTGTTCCCGCTCCAGTGTTGATGCGATCTGCGCAATGAAGTTCTGCAACAATGATTCCTGATCGATGCTGAACTGTTTGTCATTTTTATTTTTCACGCCGATCACTCCGAGAGGATAGCGTGGTCCGGAGATCGGATAATATGTTGCCGTTGACGACGGAAGTGTATCGGTGAATTTTCCTGCTTTCTTTTCATTCCAATAGACCCAGGCAGCAACACTGAATTCTTTTTCATCGACGGAATACATACTGGAACGATGTGCCGATGTAAAAATATCTCCATCCGGCTGACTGAGAAATATTGCAACATCCGACGAAAAGAAAGTGGAAATATTCTTCACTGCTGCATCGGCAACCTCATCCTGTGTTTTTGCTACGGTCAACTGTTTGGTCAACGCAAAGAGCGCCGATGAATGTGCTTCACGCTGACGGACTGTTTTTTCCCGGGCGCGGATGCGTGCCGTAAGCGTTCCGGTTACCGCAGCGATTGCAAAATAGGCAAGGAACATCAAGATGTCCTGCGGCAGACCGATAGCAAAAGTGAATTGCGGAGGAATGAAAAGGAAGTTCCATAACATCGCGCTCATTGCAGCGGCAAGAAGAACCGGACCGACGCCGAATCTGAGCGGGAGAAGAGCAACGATCAATAATAAAATCAGGGAAACGGTTTGGTAACCGATATGTTCAGAAAATGGATAACAGATCAACGCGGAGACAAAAATGATCAATGCTGAAATTGCATATTGAGCAAGCCCTGAATGCAGTTCGGGAAGAGAAAAAGTTTTGGTGCGTTGTTGTGATTCGTCATGTTCACCGATAACGTAGACATCCAGGTTGCTGCTTTTTTCAACCAACCGGTCAAGTAACGACGGAGTGAAGAACGTTCTATTGGCTGTTTTTCCGATTAGAATTTGTGTTGCGTTATTCTGGTGGGCAATTCGAACCAATGCTGTTGCAACATCTTCATCCGCAGTTGTGATGATCTCTGCGCCGAGATCGGTTGCAAGTTTGATGTTACTGTTGAGCTGCTTCTTCACATCATCGGAAATATTCTTCGATGTTTCAACATAGACAGCGATCCATGTGGCGTTCAGTGTATACGCCATTCTCCGCGCCCAACGGATGAGAGAAATCGTTGATGGGCTCGGACCAATGCCGACCAGCAATCGCTGTCCTGATTTCCAGGTTTCAGTGATCCGTTCAGACTGCATGTAATCACGCAACTGATGGTCGACTCGTTCCGCGGTGAGCCGGAGCGACATTTCACGGAGCGCTGTGAGATTCCCCTTTCTGAAAAAATTCTGGACCGCAAGACGTGATCTCTCCGGTGTATATACTTTTCCTTCTTCAAGACGCTTCAGAAGATCTTCTGGCGAAATATCGATGAGCTCAACCTCGTCCGCTTGTTCAAAGATCGAGTCCGGTACAGTTTCACGAACGATCGTTCCGCTGATCTGGGCGACGGTATCAGCGCGGCTTTCAAGATGCTGAACATTGATCGTTGTATGGACATCGATCCCATGGTCAAGCAATTCCAAAACATCCTGATATCGTCTGCCATGACGGCTTGTTGGTGCGTTGGAATGAGCGAGTTCATCCACGAGAACAACCTTCGGTTTACGTGCGATCACCGCATCAAGGTCCATTTCTTCTAATTCAACGCCGCGGTATTCGAGTTTTTTTCTTGGGATGACTTCAAGTCCGGCAACCAATGCTTCAGTCTCGGGTCGTTTGTGTGTTTCGATGTACCCGATGATGATATCGATACCTTTTGCTTTCGCCTCGTGTGCAGATTTCAGCATATCGTATGTCTTCCCGGCTCCCGCAGACATTCCAAAGAAGATCTTTAATTTTCCTCTTTTGGAATGTTCTTCTTCCTTCTTCATTGCATTGAGAAGAGCATCGGGGTCGGGACGATATCGTGGCATTGTGTCCATCAATTCGAATATAGCGATTCATTCATTGAAGTTCATCTTCTGGTGAGACATCTAAAATGTGATTCTTATGAATGATGTAATACCGTCGTATTCTCAGCCTGTGGAGGTGAGTCATCTGCATTCGGTTTTTTCTCGTCGCAACAACATTTGGCGAATGCAAACATGCACAACGCAAAGAGCACTATAAGAAAGCCTTTCATACGTTATCTCAAAATGATGAAACAATTCCGACCAGCATTGTCGTCTGAGAGTTCTTTGAATTTACGATTGTGGTATTGTCAAAAACGGAGGCATTTGAAAAATCATAGCGTGCTTCTCCGCGCACAAGTAATGCATCAGCAAATTTATATTCGAACGTTCCAGTTATTTCTTTCACATCAAGTTTTGGAATGCCCGTTCCGGTTGCATATCCCATCGGGTCGTCAAAGAGTTCTCCCCGTATTGCAACGGCAGATTTTGAATCAACGGTATAGCGCCCGTAGATTGCAACACCTTTCCAAATCGCGAGGCCGCTAAAGGTTCGTTCGTCACCATAATCA
>JANXZD010000382.1 GCA_025355705.1 Bacteroidota bacterium
TACCGGACCGGCAACAACGCAGCGGGTTTGAATTGTAGGAAATGCTTGGCCCGCAAGTCAAACAACACAGATCGACAGCGTATATATTCAGTTTACTGTGTACGCAAAGCCGCCGTATGATTTTACCGTAAACTCAATTTCTCTTGGACTTGGTGCAAATGGCGGAAATAGTATGCGGGCAAATGTTGCATATTCTACTGATTCTACATTTTCACTATCAACACAAATATATGCGGGAACTGCGGGATTAAGCACTTCTGCACTTGTTGCGATCTCAAATACTTCAACCATTGTCGTTTCGAATGGACAAAAATTGTATCTCCGAATTTATCCATGGTATCATAATCTTACTACTGGTCTTACCGGAAAATATATTTGTCCTGATAGTGTCGTCATATCCGGAACAACGAATGGTTCATCTGTTTCATTGGCAGATATAACAACAAAAACGATCACAAATATTTCCACAACATTTGCCGTTTGCGGAGGAAATATTTCGTCTGATGGAGGTGCCGCAGTTACAGAAAGGGGAATGTGCTGGGATACGACAAACACTCCGACGATCGTGAAAAGCAAAACCTTTGACGGGAATGGTTCGGGCGGATTTATAAGTTTCATAACAGGATTGCATGCGGGGACAAAATATTTTGTACGAGCGTATGCTACCAATAGTGCTGGTACAGCGTATGGAAAAGTCGATTCTGTGACTACACTGACTGTTCTTTCTGCACCGACTCTAACGACAACTGCCGTCTCAACGATATTGACAACGACAGCATCATCAGGCGGGAATATAATATTGTGGGGCGGCGACACCGTAACGGTAAGAGGAGTTTGTTGGAACACAACCGGCAGTCCAACCGTTACAAATTCAAAGACACAAAATGGAAACGGGATCGGTTCATTCGCCGCTTCGTTGAACGGACTGACAGCGAACACACTCTATTATGTCCGAGCATATGCGACCAATGGAATTGGAACATCATATGGAAATGAAATTTCATTTACGACACAGTCACCGGCCCCAGATGTAACAAAGATTGTTTCAAAAGATGGAACCGGAAATTATACAACAGTGCAAGGAGCATTCGATGATATTCCAACCAATTATGCCGGAAGATATTTTATCTTTGTAAAAAAAGGTAATTATAAGGAGAAGATTCTGCTTGTTTCAGGAAAGATCAATGTTTTCCTTATTGGAGAGAACAGAGACAGCACGATTTTAACGTATGACGATTATGCTGGAAAGCCGGGATTGGGAACTTCCACATCGCAAAGTGTTGCGATCGATGCGAATGATTTTACAGCGATGAATATTACGTTTCAAAATACAGTGAAGAATGATGGATCGGTCGCGAACCAACAGGCGGTGGCGCTGCGGGTTAACGGCGATAGACAGGCATACTATAATTGCAAACTTCTCGGATATCAAGATACATATTATACGTGGGGTGGCGGCAGCACCGGAAGAACATATCACAAGAATTGTTACATCGAAGGATCGGTCGATTTTATTTTCGGCAGGAACATTGTTTTGTTTGACAGCTGTACGATCAATGAAAATAGGAATGGCGGGGCAATCACCGCAGCAAGTACTGAACCAACGTCAAAATTCGGGTATGTTTTTCTGAATTGTAAGATCACTGCCGATTCGATCGGTTTCGATGGGAATTTGATCACATCGTTTTATCTCGGGCGTCCATGGCAGACATCACCGCAAACGGTATTCATTAATTGTTCCGAACCATCAGCACTAAATTCTGCCGGATGGCTTGCATGGAATGTTCTTCCTGCGTTATATGCAGAGTATAAATGCAGCGGTCCGGGATTTCTTCCGGCGCAGCGTGTTGGATGGTCATCTCAGCTTTCAGATTCAGCCGTATCAACGTATACGATGGGAAATATTTTCTCAAAGAATTCCGTTAGCCCTGCATATGGTTCGGACTGGATACCACAAAAGCCGTCCATTGCTTTTCCAACATCGGTTGAAGGAACATTGAACAGGGAAATTCCGGAGGAGTTTTATCTCGGACAGAATTTTCCTAACCCTTTTAATCCTTCATCAACAATACAGTTTCGCGTGAAAGAACAAGGATTAACAACATTGAAAGTATATAATGCGCTTGGCCAGGAAATGGTTCAGTTATTTTCTGATATAGCAGTACCGGCAAAATTATACTCGCTCGAGTTCACTGCACATTCGTTGTCCAGTGGAATGTATTTCAGTGTTTTAGAAAATAATGGTCAAAGGAAAACCAAAAAAATGGTATTATTACAATAAATATTCTCATCACTATTTATATTTTTAAAGAGATCCTATGAAAAAATTCAATTCCGAAAATTTCTTGCTCGCAAACGATACCGCTGTTACGCTCTATCATGAATTTGCTGAGCATCAGCCCATCATTGATTATCATTGTCATCTTTCTCCCAAAGAGATCGCGGAAGACAAACGGTGGGATAATATGTCACAGATTTGGCTGTACGGCGATCACTATAAGTGGCGCGCAATGCGAGCAAACGGGATCAATGAAAAATATATTACCGGCAGTGCAAGTGATTGGGAAAAGTTCCAGGCATGGTCAAAAACAGTTCCCAAAACATTACGGAATCCGTTATACCATTGGACTCACATGGAACTGGAAAAACCATTTGGAATCACAGACACGTTGTTGAGCGAATCGACCGCCAAAAATGTTTGGGACCATTGCAATGCATTGTTAAAGACAGATGATTTTTCTTGCCGCGGAATCATGAAACAGGCGAATGTCGAACTAGTCGTCACCACAGATGATCCGACCGATACACTTGAATACCACAAGCAGATAAAAGCGGATGAAAGATTTTCAATCCAAGTACTGCCGGCATTTCGTCCGGATAAAGCAATGAGTCCGGAAAACCCAATGCTGTTCAAAGCCTACGTGGAAAAGATCGGTGAAACTGCGGGAATGAGTATCGTAAATTTTATGGATTTTATCGAAGCGATCACGAAACGCCATTCGTACTTTCATGAGAATGGATGCCGTGTTTCCGACCATGGAATTGAAATGGCGTATGCTGAAGATTATTCGTCCACCGAAATACAAACGATCTTTGCTACAGTGATGTCGGGGAAGAATCTTTCGCCAGATGAGATACGGAAATTCAAATCGGCAATGGTATATCAATTTGGCGTGATGGATCACGAACGAGGATGGGTACAGCAATTTCATCTTGGGGCGCTGCGAAATGTGAACTCAAGAATGTTCCGAACACTTGGTCCTGATACCGGCTATGATGTCATCGGTGATTTTGAGATCGCACGTCCTGTTGCGCGGCTGCTTGATAAATTGGACAGCGAAAATAGATTGGCCAAAACAATTCTCTACAATCTTAATCCTCGCGATAATGATCTTATTGCATCGCTGATCGGAGCATTTCAAGACGGCACATCGGCAGGCAAGATTCAATTTGGAAGTGCGTGGTGGTTTCTCGATCAAAAAGACGGAATTGAAAAGCAGTTGAATTCACTTTCAAACATGGGATTGTTGAGCCAATTCATCGGGATGCTTACAGACTCACGAAGTTTTCTTTCCTATCCGCGTCACGATTACTTCAGACGGATCCTTTGCAACATTCTTGGTACTGAAATGGAGAATGGAATGATTCCCAATGATCGTACGCTGGTCGGCGGGATGATTTCTGATATCTCTTACAACAATGTGAAGAAGTACTTTGGATTTACCCTTGAAAAGAAAAAATATGTCAGTGAACCTGAAAAAGTATAACAAGCAACACAATCAAACTAAGCAGTGAAAAAGTACATAGGTAAGGAGAATGTCAATGCAGTTAGAAAAATATTCAATTGGTGTCGGAGATCGGTTTGGTCACCAAGGTGCGGCTCAATTGCGCGCACTTATTTCCGCACAAGAACAACAAATAGAAATTGTACCGATCTGGAATAAATCAAATCGAGAACATTCACTGATCGGTACAAAACCTGAGAATGCCCGACATAATGCTGATGAAGCAGTTAAGAAAACCGGATGGAAGAAATCTTATTATGTGGATGCGGACCACATCGGAATAAAAACCGTAGACAAGTTCCTTTCCTATTGTGATTTTTACACCATTGATGTTGCCGATTTTATTGGAATGGCGTCATCGGAAAATGATCTTTCCTCTTTTGCAAATTCACTTGCCACGTTCAAGGGAAACTACACGATCCCGGGTATTGTATCGTCATTTGTCGTTACCGACGAATTGCTGCACACGATCGGGAAAAAATACCTTACGGCAGTGAAAGAGGCAGCGAAGATCTATCAGTATATCAGGAAGAGCAAAGGTAACGACGATTTTATAGTTGAAGTATCAATGGATGAGACGGACAAACCACAGACGCCGATAGAATTGTTCTTTATACTTGCTGCAATTTCCCAGGAAAAAATTCCGATCCAAACGATCGCTCCGAAATTTTCAGGAGAATTTCTTAAAGGAATTGATTATGTCGGGAATGTGAAAGATTTTGCCGTTGAATTTGAAAATGATTTACTTGTGATCAAACATTCGATAAAATTATTCGGTTTACCTGCTAACCTGAAATTGAGCGTTCATTCAGGAAGTGATAAATTCTCTCTCTATCCTGTCATGCACCAAGCGATTAAAAAACATAACGCCGGTCTTCATCTTAAGACAGCAGGCACAACATGGCTTGAAGAGCTTATTGGTTTGGCCGAAGCAGGCGGCGAAGGATTAGTGGTTGCAAAAGATATCTATGCACAGGCATTCGCACGTATCGATGAATTGAGCCAGCCATATGCAACGGTGGTCATGATTGATCGCTCCAAACTACCATCGCCTACAGTAGTTGCATCATGGACCTCTGAACAATACACGTCGGCATTGCGGCATGATCAATGTTGCAAGAGCTACAATCTTCATGTCCGTCAATTATTGCATATCGCTTTCAAGATCGCAGCGGAAATGGGGGATCGATATATCTCAGCACTGGAAAAAAATGAGACCATTATCGGTTCAAATGTCACTATAAATATCTTTAATCGGCATATCGAACCGCTGTTCTTAGGAAAGAATAGTCTACATTAATTTTTATAGATCGAGAATACCTATAGTTGTACGGTAAAACAAGAGACTAATAATTTCCAAAAAGATCATTGCACTATTCGTACTGTACCGATGTAAATAAATGATAAAAAGCATAAAGAATACTGTCTCTTGTATCGGCTTACTGTTTGTCGTTCCTTTGATGATGCTCGCGCAAACGAGTACGGTCATAAAAAACAAACACTATACAATCGATAATTGCGTGAACACGTTCGATCAATCAAAAATTGAATCTACCAAGGTTGGTTATCAATATTGGTTCGCGGATAAGAATTTCCTTGACGGCCGTACGTTGAAAATGAGCGCTGTAAAACCGCACGGAGCAACTCATCCGCCGCATCATCACAAAGAAGACGAATTCTTTTTTGTCATGGAGGGGACAGCAGAATTTTATCTTGATGGTAAGACTAAAACTGCCGGTCCATACACAAGCTTTTATTGTCCCTCCAATAGCGAACACGGTATCCGCAATAATGGCGATACGATATTAAAATATTTAGTGATAAAAAAATATGAGAATCCATAACCAATGAAAACACAATTGTTCTTCTATTTACTTCTTCTTGCGACAGTATTTATAGACGTTAGTGCTCAAAAAAATAAAACGGTCTTGTCGGATAGCATCGAGACTTCAGGTTTCTATGACAGTGCTCATCATTGGTATGATATCAATGATGAGGTCCATAAGCTATTTAAACCGATTCCAAATCAACAGCAGTATGCAGTAACGCAAATCGCGGAGATCGCTGAAAATATTCTTCTGTTTCAGAAATCTAACGGTGGATGGGAAAAAAACTATGATATGCGGGCAATCCTAACGGATGAACAGAAAAACATTCTTGTTTCGTCGAAGAATG